>NZ_VMML01000063.1:0-1662 GCF_013277175.1 Streptococcus sp. 3167
TTATCTACAACCTCAAAAACATATTTTGAGCTGACTTCGTCAGTTCTATCTGCAACCTCAAAACAGTGTTTTGAGCTGACTTCGTCAGTTCTATCTGCAACCTCAAGACAGTGTTTTGAGCTAACTTCGTCAGTCTTATCTACAACCTCAAGACAGTGTTTTGAGCAGCCTGCAGCTAGCTTCCTAGTTTGCTCTTTGATTTTCATTGAGTATTAGTTCAATATCTGAAAAAAAGAACCTTGCAAAGCAAGATTCTTTTAGTGTCTGACTTAAATAATTGTTCTTCTGGGAACTAAATCGAATTAAGCTTCGATTTCTGTAACCATACCTGAACCAACAGTACGTCCACCCTCACGGATAGAGAATGTAGTACCTTGTTCTACGGCGATTGGGTGGATCAACTCAACGTCGATTGTCACGTTATCACCAGGCATTACCATTTCAGTACCTGCTGGAAGTTCGATTGAACCTGTAACGTCAGTAGTACGGAAGTAGAATTGTGGACGGTAGTTGTTGAAGAATGGAGTGTGACGTCCACCCTCTTCTTTAGTAAGGATGTAGACTTCACCTTTGAATTTAGTGTGTGGGTTGATTGAACCTGGTTTAGCGATAACTTGTCCACGTTCGATTTCATCACGTTGAACACCACGAAGAAGGACACCTACGTTATCTCCGGCAAGACCTTCGTCAAGTTGTTTACGGAACATTTCAACACCAGTAACAACTGCTTTTTGAGTTTCTTCTTTGATACCAACGATTTCGATTTCGTCGTTGACTTTAACGATACCACGGTCGATACGTCCTGAAGCAACTGTACCACGTCCAGTGATTGAGAATACGTCTTCGACTGGAAGAAGCAATGGTTTGTCAGTGTCACGTTCTGGTTCTGGGATGTACTCATCAACTGTGTTCATCAATTCCATAACGATGTCTTCGTATTTAGAGTCACCTTCAAGAGCTTTAAGAGCTGAACCTTGGATAACTGGAAGATCGTCACCTGGGAAGTCGTATTCTGACAATAGGTCACGGATTTCCATTTCAACCAATTCAAGCAATTCTTCGTCGTCTACCAAGTCAACTTTGTTCATGAAGACGATAAGGTGTTTAACACCAACCTGACGTGAAAGAAGGATGTGCTCACGAGTTTGTGGCATTGGTCCGTCAGTTGAAGCTACTACAAGGATAGCACCGTCCATTTGAGCGGCACCAGTGATCATGTTTTTAACGTAGTCCGCGTGTCCTGGAGCGTCGATGTGAGCGTAGTGACGTTTTTCAGTTTCGTACTCAACGTGCGCAGTGTTGATTGTGATACCGCGTTCGCGTTCTTCTGGAGCAGCATCGATAGACGCATAGTCTTTAGGTTGGTTAACTGATGAAGGCAAGCGACGTGCCAAAACAGTTGTGATAGCTGCAGTTAGGGTAGTTTTACCGTGGTCAACGTGTCCGATAGTACCAATGTTAACGTGTGGTTTACTACGATCGTATTTTTCTTTTGCCATTTGAGTAAAAGCCTCCAATAAAATATATTTTATAGATAGACAGTAGGCAATACAGTCTAACTTTCCTTACTATTTTATCAAATTTCAGCTAAATTGCAAGTGTTTTACAACGTTTTTGTGAATTATTCTTGGTAAAAATTTAACTGAAAGTTCTATAATGAAG
>NZ_VMML01000064.1:0-6176 GCF_013277175.1 Streptococcus sp. 3167
CATTCATATTCAGTTGGATCCTTTTCATACGACTATTTTATCAAATGGGACATTTTCACGTTCGATTTACTAAATGAAAGTTATATAATGAAGTTAGCCACCCAGCCCTCCTAAAAATTAGATGGTTCAACTAGCTGAAAGTGTAGACATAAGAAAACACCTCTGTGTTATACTTGTTGTTCAACCACAAACACAAGAAAGGCACAGAGATGCGATATTTTAAAAGAGTTGGATTTCTCCAACTCTTCTCTTTTTAATACACGTTATTTTGATTTGACTGGCTTGTCTTGAGCTGTCTTCAAGGCTGTGGCAATCGTATCTGCATACAATTTTGCTCCTGCTTCAATAGTGCTAGTGTCACTTCCGAAATGGACTTGGTCTGTTCCTGCCCAAATTTCTGGATGCTCTTTCGCAACTTGATTCCAATCTGCTATCGTGATGTAAGGTGTCTTCTCTGCCAATTCTCTCATGTAGGCAGCAGCCTTCTCAACGATGGCATAGGTCTCTTTTGTCTTATCTCCCTCATAAGGAGTCACCAAAACCATATGGTGGCCCTTAGGAAGATTTTTCACGATACTGTCCCAGTCTTCCTTGTAATTTTCAGGATTATTTACCCCAGTCGCAATGACCACCATCTTAGGTAAAAATTTATTTTGGCTATTGTTTATCATGATTTCATTGGCAGTCTTGGTTGTTCTGCTGACCTGCGCGTTAATTTGTGCTCCAGGAAGAGCTGTCTGCAGGGCTGTATTTGCCCTTAAAGCCACCGAGTCACCAATTAACATAGTGCCATCAGCAATTCCTAAACTATCAGCTTCTGCTCGTTCTGCTATCACTTTTGTTTGGGCAATAGTACTAGCAGCTTGCTTCAAGCCATTGACAGTTAAGTCTGTCTCAAACGCTCCCACTTGTGGTGCCAACAAAGTCACTAAGAAGACAATGAAGGCCAAGATTCCCGTACTTGTTGCAAGAATTGTGTGAATATAAGGCAGGGGACGAAGAGTTTGTAAAATAGGTGTGTTCTTGCCTGCAATCCAAGGTTCCAATACATAAAATGAAAGACTGGCAAATCCATAAGAAAAAATCAAAGTTAATAACACAGCAAGAAGATTTGAGGTCAACTGTGAGAAAATGATGTAGAAAGGCCAATGGAAGAGATAAACTGCATAGCTAGTATCCGCTAAAAAGCTAATCATCTTTGTCTCTTGTATATGATGTGTCTTTTCATGTAAGACACGCGCCGCCAGAATCATAGCAAGAGCTGCAAGGCTAGCAAGTAAGAAGCCCATAAGATAGGCAAAAAGATAGGTAAATTTGACAAAGAAGGTCAAAATGAGTAAGAAGCCAAAACCTCCTCCAAAAACCAAAAGGGTCTTGCGTAAATCCCAGATTTTATCCAACTGCTTGACGAGGGAAGTCGTCTGACGAACGCCTACAATCGTTGCTAGGATACTTCCCAAAAAGAATGGATAGACATGAGTTAAACTGGAGAAGTAAACAGAGGAATAAGAGGTCACTAGAAAACTACCAATAAACATGGAGAAGAAGCTAATCAAGAAGGCAGCAGCTGATAAGAGAAAAACCATTCCCCTCAACTGACCATTTGATTTGGACTGTTTGGATAAGAACCAAACTGCCAATCCCCAAAGAATATAGTAGTGAACCTCAACGGCCAAGCTCCAATTATGAACAAACAAATGAGGAATGAACTGAGATTCATAACTCCCACCTGTTAGCAGTTCATAGAAGTTAGTCATAAAGCCTAAAACACCCGCAATCTGACCCCCAATTCCAGCCACATAATCTTGGCGAACTAGAAAGGTAAAGGGCATGGTTACCAAGACCATCAAAATCACAGGTGGCACAATCCGATAAAAGCGTCTCCTAAAAAATCCAATCAAGTCAATCTCATGATTTTTAGAAAACTCTTCGATGAGTAGAGCCGTAATCAGGAAACCTGAAAATGTGAAAAAGACATCTACCCCGAAAAATCCTCCAGGAAAGATGGTCTGAAAGAAATGATACAAGAGTACCAGTAGTAAACCTGTAATCCTAATCAAGGAAAACCATTTAATGCGCATACGAGTTTATTCTCCCTTTCATTATACACTTTATTCTATCAAAAAAAGAAGAAAAATCCTAAGAGAAAACTTAGGATTTTTAGCTTATATCTATTCCGTTTTAGAAATTGCGTCCTGACTTATTATAGCCATATTTTTCCACAAAATACTCACGGAATTCCAAGAGATTGTCATCCATGATGGCTTGTCGCACTTGCTTCATCAGGTTAAGCAAGAAGTAAAGATTATGGTAGCTAGTTAAGCGGATACCGAAGGTTTCATCAGCTTTGAGTAGGTGACGAAGGTAGGCGCGTGTGTAGTTCTTACATGTGTAGCAATCACACTCAGGATCCAGTGGCGTAAAGTCCTCAGCAAACTGGGCATTTTTGACAACCAAACGTCCCTGACTGGTCATACAAGTCCCGTTACGAGCGATACGAGTCGGCAAGACACAGTCAAACATATCCACCCCACGAATGACCCCATCAATCAAGCTATCTGGCGCTCCGACACCCATCAAATAGCGAGGTTTATTTTCAGGCAGCAGTTGAGTTGTAAAGTCCAAGACTGCATTCATCTCTTCGTGGGTTTCTCCCACCGCCAAACCACCGATAGAGTAACCTGGAAAGTCCATGCTGACAAGGTCATGAGCTGATTGGCGACGCAAGTCTTCAAATCCTGCCCCCTGCACAATCCCAAACAAACCTTGGTCATGTGGACGACGGTGAGCCTTCAAACCACGCTCAGCCCAACGACTGGTACGCTCGATTGATTTCTTAACGTAGTCGTATGGTTGATAAAACTGAGGACATTCGTCAAAGGACATCATGATGTCTGAGCCCAGATTATTCTGAATAGAGATAGCTTTTTCTGGTGATAGGAACATCTTAGAACCATTGAGATGGTTTTTAAAGGTTACCCCTTCTTCTGTGATATTACGGCTATCTGCTAAGGAATAAACCTGAAAACCACCACTATCCGTCAAGATTGGCTGGTCCCAGTTCATGAACTTGTGGAGACCGCCTGCGCGTGCAATGAGTTCATCTCCAGGACGTAGCCAGAGATGATAGGTGTTTGACAGGATAATTCCCGAACCCATCTCCTTCAATTCTTCAGGCGACTGAGTTTTGACAGTGGCTTGTGTCCCAACTGGCATAAACATAGGTGTTGGGAAAGTACCGTGGGGAGTGATGATTTCTCCCAGACGAGCTCCCGTGTGTTTTTCTTTCTTAATCAAACGATATTTGATTGGTGAATCTGACATTTTTTACCTCCGAAGCTGGGAAAGACAGTCCCAGTTCATACTTTGTGCCCAAGGGCATACTGTATGATTTTATCAAAAAAAGTAGGAACTGTCACGAACTATGGTATAATAAGAGAATGAACTATCCAAAAATTGATTTAAAAACAATTCGTCAGGAGTCAAAACATTTTCAGGCTGACACCCCCCGTCTCTTTCTCCTCTATATCCTTCCCAGTATGCTGGTCATCTTATCTGGTTTTCTTAATCCCTTATCTCGGATCCACGTGACTGTTTTAGAACAGCCATTTTTCAGCATACTTGGTCAAATACTTCAAGCCTACCTCTTTCCTCTACTAGTCTCCTTTATCGGGACTATTCTTTTGACCAGTTCCGTCTATGCAACACTGACACTCATGAAAGATTCTAAAACGGAGCCATCTGTAAAAAACAGCCTAGCTCTCTTTGATGAGGAGCGCTTTTCTCAAACCTTTTTGACCCTACTTCTCAAACGTTTCTATCTCTTTTTATGGAGTATCCCTAATTTACTTGGGATTTACTTCCTCTTTTATAGTAGCTTTTTAGCCAAAAAATTCGTCACCCTACATCCTGAGTTTCCAAATCTAGATCTCTCATCAGTTGAAACCGAGCGTTTCCTCATGGTCTTTGGACTCTACTTTCTTGCAAGTCTCATCTTGATCATTGTAGGAAATATCCTCTATATTCCACAGTATTATGCCTATTCACAGGTGGAATTTCTTCTCTGTTATAGTCTAGACTTAGGGCAGGCCTCACCAAGACGAATCCTAAAAACTAGCCGTTCCTTTATGAAGGGCTACAAGTTCCAGCACTTTGTCCTAGATTTACAGCTTCTTCCTTGGTACTTCCTCAATTGGATTACCTTTGGCATTGCTAGTTTTTTACTCCTACCTTATATCCAATGTACTAAAATCAGCTTTTATAGAGCAGTACTTAGAGCAGCACTTAGTAAAAAATACCAACTAAACTACCCCTGGTAGGGCTAGTTTTTCACTCCTACCCTACATTCAAATTAATTAATAAAATGATTTTTTACCGAGCAGTATTGGCTCGAAAACGTCCAAAAGCTTGAAGGTTTTCCCTCAAGCTTTTTTCTATCAATGAGTTTCTCCGCCTACCAACTTGAGATCCTGATCTCCATGTTCGATAATGGCGCCGATTGCCGCTTCTATCCCTCGCCTAATATCCACTAAACTCATAGCTGGAGTAGTGGGTCGATTCACCACCTGTTCCATCATATAAGGAATATGCATAAAACCTGCCTTGACATGGGGAAATTTCTTTTCTACCAAATAGAGGACTTGATACATCAAATGATTGCAGACAAAAGTCCCTGCCGTATTGGAAACAGAGGCCGGCAAACCTTCTTTTTTTATGGCTTGAACCATCGCTTTAATCGGCAGACTGCTAAAGTAGGCCGAAGCACCATCTGGACGAATAGGAAGGTCAATCGGTTGATTACCCTCATTATCAGGAATCCGTGCATCGTCTTGGTTAATGGCCACTCGTTCAGGCGTCAAGCTAGTTCTTCCACCTGCTTGGCCGATACAAAGGACAAAGTCAGGTTGATAATGGTTCATCTCTTCTTCCAATACATGGGCCGATTTGTGAAAGACTGTCGGCACTTCTAGCCAACGGACCTCAGCACCATGGATTTCAGCTGGTAAACCTTTAATGGCCTCCAAAGCTGGATTGACCTTTTCCCCTCCAAAGGGCTCAAAACCTGTCACTAATACTTTCATTTCTAACTCCTCAAAACTAATTCAATGAGACTTTTTTCTTAAAAACAAGTATAACATATTTCCCTTATTCTGGAGTTGAAAAGAACTAGTGTGGCTAGGATTGGTCTCTGATACTCAATGAAAATCAAAGAGCAAACTAGGAAGCTGGCCACAGGCTGTACTTGAGTACGGCAAGGCGACGCTGACATGGTTTGAAGAGATTTTCGAAGAGTATGAACTTATTTAAAGAGTAAAATACTAATCAAGGCCAAAATAGCTGGTCCACCTTGCTTCAAAATAATTTTCTTATCTGCTGTGAGAGAGCC
The DNA here is from genome assembly GCF_013277175.1 of Streptococcus sp. 3167. NCBI lineage: Bacteria > Bacillati > Bacillota > Bacilli > Lactobacillales > Streptococcaceae > Streptococcus > Streptococcus sp. 3167. The sequence goes on from NZ_VMML01000064.1 coordinate 5,387, forward strand.
ATAAGCCGCAGCACCTATCACAAACAGGACAAAAATAGTCACAATTTCTAAATTCTGTGAGAAATAAATCCCATACAAGAGAAAGATACCTAGCAAAGCGTTATAAATCCCTTGATTTTAAACAATGAACTTACTGACGGACGAGCCAGTTCTTCCTTTTCCATGTTAAAGACACGACTAGTCGCATCTGATTGCGTTGCAATACTTTCCAAATAAAAAATGTAAAAATGCTCCAAAGCAACGATTGTTGCTAAAATGATTGTAATAATTGACATCTATTTCTCCTTAAATTTCTATATTCTCAATACCCAAAACCAATTTATTTAATAAACAGCTGAGTTCTATTCTCTCAGACTCTGTTAAGATACTTTCCATCGCTTCCTTAACCTTGATATGATTCAGAGGGGGATTCTCCACTAACTGCTCCTTGGCATACTTCGTAGCCTCTACCAACACTTCTCGCTGATTTTCAGGATTGCGATGACGCTCCACTAAACCTTCCTTTTCCAAAATCTTAAAATGTCGTGTCAAAGCAGCCTGATCAATCTTCAAACGCTCCTGAACTCCCATTTGATTACAGGGAGAATTCTCCAGCAAAAACAGTAAAATCTGATACCGTGTCAAACTAATCCCAAGCCTTTTTTCAAACAATTGCGTACTCGCTTGCTCAGACAAGCGGAGTTGATAAAGTAAATCTTGAATCTCTATCATTTCTTCCTCTTTTTATTGATTTATCAATAGTTGATTAATCAAGTATAATATAATACTGGACTAAAATCAAAAAACATCT
>NZ_VMML01000065.1:0-19125 GCF_013277175.1 Streptococcus sp. 3167
CAACGCAATCAAGTATATGCTACGGTTTCAAAAGAAAAACGGTCTGGAAGACCTGAAGAAAGCACGTAAGAACCTTGATTGGTTGATTGAGGAATTAGAGAAGAACTAAAAAAGCCCAATCCATAAGGACTAGGCTTCAAAGATGAAGTTGTAGAGTTGGACAACCTTCTGAAAACTGGTTGTATCCATGGTTGTGATTTTTTGAGCCTTTCGCTCTCTAAAGTCAAAAGTATAGAGTTGGAGTGGATTGACAGAGCCATCTACCTTATTGGAACGCACAGGAACGAGCAGGCCTTGTTCTTCTAGTCTGCTTTGACCGTGTGTAATAGGGCATACAGCCACAAATCCCGTCCGCTCCGAATATTCTCTACGCGAGACGACAATAGCAGGACGGCGTTTCTGAATCTCACGTCCAACAGACGGGTCGAAGTCAATCCAGATGATGTCCTGTTTTTCTGGAATGTAATCATATTTCGCTGTCAAGGAATTTTACCCCTTCAAAGTCATCTTCCATGCGTAGGTCTGCATCGCCGCTAAATGGGTCTGGAATTTTTGGAGCTAGGACAATGACATTATCTACACCCTTGTAGACAAACATTTCCTGACCTTCTGGAACATTGAGTGTTTTCGGAATGGTCACAGTGACAGAGTTCCCAACCTTACGAGTTTTAACAGTATTCATTTGTTTCTCCTTTATTTTGTATACATACAGTATACATATAAAAACGGAACAAAGCAAGAAAAAAGCCAGCACAGCTGACTCCTTTGTGATATTCCGATAAAAATATTATATCATAAAGGAGCTATGTTATGAGGTTATTAAAAAGAGTTGACGTGCAATTCACCAAGAAAAATGTCTATGACGTTCTAGAGAGTTATCGATCGTATGTCCGAATGGCAGGTGCTGAGTATTTGCCTAAAATCACAACGACTTACTCATTTGAACCAAAGACATTTACTGGTAAGAACACAGCTACTGAGAATATGGTTATCGAACATGTGGATGCAGAGGCAGAGGTTTTGGAGATTGAAAGAGCAGTGAATTGCATTATGGATCCATACGTTCGGCAGGTTATCACAAAGAAGTACATGGATATGAAAATCCAATTATCAGATAAGGCTATCTATATGGACTTAGGCTATTCTGAGAGTGAGTTCTATCGCATGCTTAGTAGAGGTGCTTTGGAATTTGCGGAAGCTTATCGAAAAGGTAAGTTGATTGTCTATCGTAAAATTTTGGGAGATATTTGCAAGTAAATTGCTAGGAAATGGCTTATTTCACATGGTAAAATAGTATTGTCAAGTGATAGGTCAATTGACGTCTCCTTTATACTTTATTATATTTTTCCGAGGCTTCGGTCTCTTAGACAGTAAGGACAGGTTAGCAGGTTGTTTGGGTCTCCTTGAAACTTTTACCAAACGTGCGTTTTACTGCTAGACCAGTTGGTTCGATTCCAGCTGCTGTCATTTGAGTGTTTGTGTCCCAGAATGGGGTAGGCAGTAGGCTTAGCATTCATATATCACTCATTAACTTACAAATGGTTGCGGAGCGACTAGACCTTGCATGATTGCGTAGCTAATTATACTCCGGATAAGTTATAAGCTAGAGGGTTTGATTCCCTCAGAGGTTGTAAAGACTACAAAAAATAAAAAAGAAGTCAAAATTTAATACACACGCAAGGTAGTAGTCGTCTTGCAAGAAGGTCGCACATCGTGTGGCTTTTTTTGATTATTCGAAAGGTGGTGATGGACATTGGGTTAAATCAAAGACAAAAGATGTTTGCGAGCGAGTATTTGAGGACTGGTAATGTCTATCAATCCGCAATATTCGCAGGTTATAGTGAAGCGTATGCTAAAACAACCGCTAGTAAATTGCTAGAAAATGCAAGCGTTAAAACGTTTATACAAACCGAAACTGAAAAGATGCACGATGAAAATATTTTGAGCGCTAAAGAGGCTCTTTCGATTCTCTCAGACATTGCAAGAGGCCAGCGACTTGAGGAAGTTTTGATGATGAACCCTGTCACTGGTGAGGTGGATAGAGTTACGAAAAAGGCAGATAATAACACAGTTATTAAAGCGATAGCTGAGATATTGAAGCGTTATCCGACTGCTAAACAAGCTGAGAAACTAGAACTTGAAATCGAAAAACTTAAATCACAAATCGGTGTGGATAATGAACAAGACGATAAATTGATAGACTTCGCCAAGGCTTTGAGAGGTGCTTTTGATGACAAATAAATTTACAAAGCGACAAGAAGAAGTGCTTACACGAGTATTGAATGATGATTTTTTTATCTGTGGTCTCCATGGTGCAAAACGTTCAGGTAAAACTGTTCTAAACAACATGGTCTTCATGAATGAGATTGCACGAGTGAGAGAAACAGCGGATAGATTAAACATAGATGAGCCGATGTATATCTTAGCTGGAACATCTTCAACATCGATACAAAACAATATCATTCAGGAGCTGTATAACATGTTTGATATTGAACCTAAATACGATAAGCACGGAGCTTTTACCCTTTGCGGTGTCAAGGTAGTTCAAGTCTACACCGGTTCTATATCTGGTTTAAAACGCGCCCGTGGTTTTACTGCTTTTGGAGCTTATGTAAACGAGGCATCTCTTGCTAACGAACAAGTATTCAAGGAAATCATCTCACGTTGCTCAGGAGAGGGTGCTAGGATTGTTTGGGATAGCAACCCAGACATCCCGACACACTGGCTCAGACGGGATTATATCAACTCTGGAGACGATATGATCATCGACTTTCATTTTAAGTTAGATGATAATACATTCATGTCTGACAGATACCGAGAGAATATCAAGAATGCGACACCAGCTGGTGTATTTTATGACCGAGATATTCTTGGTCTGTGGGTGACTGGTGAGGGCGTCGTCTATCGTGATTTTAGCGAGAATATGGTTGTAGATAACGTACCAGAAGATATCACTAAAGTCTATGCTGGTGTTGACTGGGGATATGAACACTTTGGCTCTATTGTTGTCATTGGAGAAACATCTGGCGGTTCAGCTTATCTGTTAGAGGAACACGCTCATCAGTACAAAGAGATAGATTTTTGGGTAGACCTCGCTAAGAATATCAAGGAACGATACGGGAATATTACGTTCTGGGCAGACAGTGCACGACCTGAACACGTTGCTAGATTTCAAAGAGAGCAATTAAGAACATTCAACGCTAATAAAGCGGTATTGTCTGGTATTGAAGAAGTAGCCAAGCTGATGAAAGCTGGGCGTTTTTTTGTTGTATCAAACAAGGTCAGCAAGTTCAAAGATGAAGTCTACCAATACATCTGGAACGAAAAGACAGGCGAACCAGTGAAAGAGAATGACGACGTACTAGATGCGGTGCGTTATGCGATTTACTCGCAACATTCGCAACCAAAAGCAACCGTCCGCAGACGTTCTGATTATGGTCTATAGAGAGGAAAGACATGTACCAATATTTAACCTATCCACGGGATGGATATGATGAGGGTTCTTTGAAGAAAGACCTGATTTACAAATTGATAACGATGCATAACACTGAAAGCTCACATTTGAAGAAGCTTAAAAGCTACTATTTGGGTGAGCATGCTATCTTAGAACACACGAGACGCAACGTGAACGCACCTAATTACAAGACGGTAGCCAATCATGCCAAGGATATCGCAGACACGGCTACGGGCTATTTTATGGGCAATCCTATCAAGTATAACAATACTGCTGACGGTGATATCGATGAACTACTTACAGCCTTTGATGGTGCTGAAATTGACCAAGTAGATGCTCAGAATGCTTTGAACATGGCTATCTATGGTCGTGCTTACGAGTACATCTATGCTAAAGAGGGTATGGCTGAGTTGGATTCAACTAGTATTGATCCGGAGAATACTTTCATGGTCTACGATGATAGTATTGAGCGGAAGCCTTTGTTTGCGGTCTATTACTATGAAGTAATAGACGATACGAAAGACACTACCAAGTACCAGGCTGAGGTTTTTACCGAAAATCTGCACTATCACATGGTGCTGAGAAGTACAGATTCAGGAACAACTCAGAATGAGCAGGTAACCCCTCACAACCTTGGGCAAATCCCAATTATCGAATATCGCAACAATCACTTTGCAATTGGTGACTATGAGCAACAAATTAGCTTGATAGACGCTTATAATTCCTTGATGGGGAATCGTGTCAATGATAAGGAACAGGCTGTAGAGTCTATACTTGTCTTGTATGGCACGCAGTTAGCAGACACTCCAGAAGACGCTAAGGTAGCAATGAAGATTCTTTCTGAAGAAGGTCTTTTGGAATTGCCGGGCGATAGTGCAAGGGCTGAGTTCTTGAAGAATACGCTGGACGAAAGTGCTACTGAAATCTTGCGTACAGCTCTTAAAGAGGACATCTACACATTTAGCCATGTGCCTAATTTGACTGATGAGAATTTCGCAGGGAATACTTCGGGGGTGAAATAGTTGCCCTCCTCAAAGGTAACTTTGAGGTAATAAATCGGGTTAAAATTGGAAGGCGCAAAACAGTAATAACCTAGATATTTATATTCTGTTATGGTATAATAAGAGTATAATAATCTAGGAGAAGATGAATGATAAAAGATAAAATGCACAAACATCTAAATCAAGTTTATTACTCTATGTTAGCAAGGTGTTATGATGAAAAACATTGGGCTTATAAATGGTATGGGAAACGTGGAATAGGTGTTTCTGATGAATTTAGTGATGTAGCTAAGTTCAGAAGTTGGGCAATGCAAAACGGAGTAGAATTTGGTTTGCAATTAGATAGGATAGATAATGACAAAGACTACTCACCAAGTAATTGTAGGTGGGTTCCTGAACATACAAATAAACGTAATCGTTCTGATAACGTTAAGTATAAGGGATATATCTTGAGAGACTATCTAAAAAAATTATCTGAAGAAAACAACATTTCTTTTTCAACTCTTGTCTACAGATATTATCGTTCCATAAAACGAGATGATATAATCGTTAATGATGAAACAATAGATGATATCTTATTGAATTATAAAAAATACGATTTAAGACAATTTTCAAAAGGTGTGGACATGTCTGGTAAGACAATTGTTCGAGATGAAAAAGGGAGATTTGTGACATATTACTGAAGCTAATCAATTACCACTGCTGGTAGAAATATCAGTAAGGTTTAACGACTAGATAGAGTAAGCTAAGTGAGAAACGGTACATAGTATCGTTTTTTTTATATGCAGAAATATCCACGAAATCCGACACCCTGATAAGGGTGAAGAGATAGTCTGAACTTACGGGAAACCGTAAGAAGTAGAGGATAAAGAGCCTCTACGGTAACAAAATTGAGCTATGGAATTCAAGCTAATGGGCCTTGAGATGATTACCAAGACCAAGGAAGCGAACTACAAGCGTGGATTAAGACAGCGTATTGCGATTTTTGCTCATTACTTGGGTATGAAACAGATTGCACTAGAGTCTCATTCAATCGTTCCACAATTCAGCCGTGGTTTGCCCAAAAACTTGCTGGAAATCTCTCAGATTGTGAACAATTTGGAAGGTAAAGTGACCAATAGGCAGCTTATTTCTCTCTTGCCGTTTGTGGAAGACCCTGACGCTGAGCTGGAAGCCTTGGAAGAAGAGAAAAAGAAGAACATGGAAGACATGTCGATGTTCAACAAAGACAACACGAAACCCGAAGACGAGGTAGAGGATGAAGAATCAGGAGTATTGGGCGAAGAGGAAAGCCAATCTGATTTACCAGCAGATGGACAAGGCCGAAAAGCAGGCAGACCAGTTCGATAAGGTCTATCAGGAAGCCAAGACTTACTTGGATAAGGAAGTCAATAAGATTTTTGATAAGTTCCAACGTGATTATGGTCTAAGTCAGGTAGACGCTAGACAAGTTTTGAAGAACATGAAAGACAAGAAAAATCTGAATGAACTTCGTAAAGTACTTGAAGCAAGACCGAATGCCCCGAACATCCAAAGATTACTAGCTGACTTAGACAGCCCAGCTTATTCTTTTCGTATGAAGCGCCTAGAGCGTTTGAGTGATGATTTAGATCGTATGCGTGAATCTATCTATCATTCAGAGAAGACGGGCTCAGACGCCTTCTATAGCGACCTGATGAAGGATAGTTACTACAAGGCTACCTTTGACCTGCAACAGCAGACAGGGCTGGCATATGGCTTTTCTGGGCTTCCTGAGAGCGAGATTAAACATCTACAGTCTTTTAGTTGGGTAGGAGATGGAAGTACCTACTCAACAAACATCTGGAAGAATACGGGGAAGCTTACTTCTAGCATAAAAGATGAACTACTCATGAGCCTCATGACAGGAAGAGGAACACGAGAAACTGCACAAGCAATTGCTGATAGATTTAATGTAGGTCAGAATGATGCAAGGCGTTTGGTTCGAACAGAATCAGCCTTTTTTCATAACCAGATGGAACTGCTCAGCTATGAAGAAGCAGATATAGAAAAGTATATCTTTGTGGCCGTCTTAGACAAGCGTACATCACACATTTGTCAGGAACATGACAATCAGGTCTATGATAGGGACAAGGCTGTCCCTGGCGTCAATTGTCCGCCTATGCACCCTTGGTGTAGGTCTACTACTGTCGGATACGATGAGGACGCAGACTACAGCAAGCTGAAGCGCAGAGCAAGGAATCCAGAAACAGGTAAGACCGAGCTAGTACCTGCTGATATGACTTATAAAGAGTGGTATAGCAAGTATGTTGCGAAAGACGGGGAAAAGGTGTATAATCAGGGTATGGATAAGTTGGACTCTTTAGTCTCTAGCGGTTCAATAAGTGAGGCTCGCGGAGATGTAGAAAAGCAAAAAAGTGATTTTGCGATAAGATACTATGAGCAACTGAAAAATTCGAATCGTGCAGATGTTGTAGAAAAAATGGTAAAAAGTAGCAAACTTTCTCATTCTACAGTATCAGAAGCGTTAGAGCATATTTTAGATAACCAGTATTTGCTGTGGGATTTTGAAGCTTTTGAAGAGAGGATGATGAACTTTTATCCGCACTATGACATGGCTCAAAGTTTTCAAAGATTATACTTGGGTAATCCAAAGAAATACGATATATTGATGCTACAGCACGAAAGCCTTGAATCATATTACATGAATCAGTTAAAAATGGATTATGATGAAGCTCATAAAAGGGCTAACCTAAAATTTAATTATCAGGAGGCAAGCGAAAATGGCGAAGATTGATAAACAAATTATTACTATGCGTAAAATAGAAGATGGTACTGCTATGAGACAATATTCTGCTGTTAGTGGAGAATGTCAAGGTATTGCAACAGTTGATAAAACCACTTTAAAATATAGCTATACAGGAGATGATTTAGGACAATTCGCTTCGTTTGTAAAAGATACTTTAACTAAAAGTATTAAACTGGGTAAAGAGTTGCCAGATAAATTTTCTTACGGTTTTGGATAAACTTGAATTTGCTTATTAACAATCAAAAGCACCTAGAGGAATCTAAGTGCTTTTCTTATTTTTAATTTTTTTCAAAAAACCTCTTGACTTTTTGTGACCACTATTATATCATATAGTTGTGGCAACAGAAAGTAGGTGATGAAATGAGTCCACGGACTGGAAGACCTAAGAGTGAAAATCCTAAATCTCGTCAATTTAGAATGAGATTGACTGAGGAAGAGTTCAGTAATCTTGAACAGGTTGCTAAACAAAAAAGCATGACCAAAACTGAAGTAGTCATGCGTGGGATTGAACTTGTTAAGTCTGAGATAACAAAATAACGTACGACCTGCTCCCGCCAAGAATAGGGTCATACGTTATCACCACAGAAGTGTTTCTGCATGAAATATTATATCATGCTGAGACGCTCTTTTCAAGGTACACGAAGGAGTGTTTTTATTATGGCAAAAATTGAATTAACAGAAGAACAATTGACTCATCTAGGCTACGAGCTTTCAGATATTCGAAGAACGGTTGAAATGGCAACCAATATGACAGAAACCTTGGCTTGGGTTCAACTTAAGGATGAGATAGCTTTTAAAGAGATGTCTAAAAAGTTTTTTGATACTTTTAATGAACAATTCGGTTTACTTCATTCAACACTAGATGAAATTGCTTTTATTTTGATGAACTCAACAGATAAAGCAGAAATCTTAGGAAGTAAAATTTTTAACTAGGAGCATAAAAATGGAACTACAAATTTTTAAAAATGAACAATTCGGAGAAGTAAGAACGGCAGAAGTTAATCAAGAAGTTTATTTTAATTTGAAAGATTGCTGTCAGGTTTTGGAAATTAAAAATCACAACGACGCACTAAAACGGCTAAATAAGGATGGGGTCGTTACTACCGACCTCACCGACAGTCTAGGACGAACTCAACAAGCCAACTTCATCAACGAAGCGAATTTCTATAAACTTGTTTTTCAATCTCGCAAACCAGAAGCAGAGAAATTTGCTGATTGGGTCACTAGCGAAGTTCTGCCATCTATTCGTAAGCATGGCGCTTATATGACCGACCAAGTGGCCTATAATATCACGCACAACAAACAAGCCTTAGCAGACTTGCTCCTTATGGCTGGTAATCAACTAAAAGAAAAAGAAGCAGTCATTAAACACTTGGAAGCTGAAAAAGCTGTACTTTCCGTTGAAAATACCATAATGAAGCCGAAAGCAGACTATTTCGATGAACTGGTAGATAGAAACTTACTGACCAGCTTCAGAGAAACAGCAAAACAATTAAAAATAAAAGAACGTAAGTTTATTGACTTCTTGATGGAGAAAAAATACATCTACCGAGATAAGAAAGGTAAGCTCCAACCAACAGCCAATAAAAACGATGGTTTGTTTGAGGTCAAGGAAACACTCAACGAAAAAACACAATGGTCTGGCACACAGACCCTCATCACACCTAAAGGTCGTGAAACCTTTAGACTATTATTTATCTAATTATGCCCTAACCGCATCGAAATCGAGGCGGTTTTCTTATGCTCTAACCGTATGGAATCCCGTACGGTTTTTAAATTGTCCAAGCATTGAAGACTCTAAAAGCTATGGAAATTACAGTCGGGGACGACTTTAAAAATAGGAGGTTCGCAATGAACGAAGAAACACAAACAGTCGAAACGGTTGAAGAACAAAAGGTACCTGCAGAACCTGCACCACAACCGCAAGACGAGAAGAAGTACACGGACGCAGACGTCGATGCTATCATTGACAAGAAGTTTGCCAAGTGGAAATCAGAGCAAGAAGCCAAAGATAACGAAGCTAAGAAACTTGCTAAGATGAACGCTGATGAGAAACAGAAATATCAGTTAGATCAGCGTGAGCAAGAACTAGCTGACCGTGAAAAGGCTATTGCTCGTAAGGAATTAACCGCAGAAGCTAAAGCAATGTTAAGTGAACGTGACTTACCTGTTGAGTTAGTAAATGTAGTTGATTTGACAAGCGCAGAGACGGTATCGCAGTCTGTCGCTGTATTACAGAAATCATGGGAACAAGCTGTGCAGAAAGGCGTGCAAGAAAAGCTAAAAGGCGGAGCTCCAATGAAGCAAGCACCAGTTGACAGCGACGGTGTCACAAAAGAAGAATTTGCTCGTATGGGTTATCAGAGTCGAAATGAACTCTATCAAAAGAACCCAGAACTCTATAAGAAATTGAAAGGTTAAAATAAATGACAGCAGGACAAACTAAACTAGCCACTATGGTTAACCCAGAAGTGATGGCGGACATGGTTTCCGCTAAACTACCTAAATTGATTAAATTTACTCCACTTGCTTATGTGGAAACAGCACTCCAAGGACAACCAGGGAACACTCTAACAGTTCCAGCATGGGAGTACGCAGGAGATGCGACTGAGGTTGGAGAAGGTCAAGCTATTTCTCCAGACAAATTGACTACTAAAAAGACTACTATGACCATCAAAAAGGCTGCTAAAGGTTATGAAATTACCGATGAAGCTCTTTTGTCAGGTCTTGGTGACCCACTAGGTCAAGCCACTTACCAGCTTGGTTTGGCTATTGCTAACAAGATTGATGATGATTTGGTAGCGGTGGCTAAGACTGCAACACAGCACGTTGCAGAAACTCCAACAACTCTTGAGGCAATTGATAAGGCTCTTGATATTTTTGAGGATGAAGAAGATGCACAGTATGTTGCTATCATCAACCCTAAAGATGCTACTAAGCTAAAAACTGACGTAGCAAAAGAATGGACTAAAGGTTCAGAGCTTGGAGCAAATATGGTTGTTTCTGGGACCTTTGGTGAAGTTGCTGGTGTGCAAATCGTCCGCTCTAAAAAAGTTGAAGAAGGTAAAGGTTTCCTTGTCAAAGTGTCTCCTAGCCAGACTCAGCCAGATGATGCCAATAAATATGGTGCGTTTGTTATCATGCTAAAACGTGATGTGGCTATCGAAACAGACCGTGACATCCTTAAAAAGACAACGGTTATCACTGGTGACAAACACTATGGTGTTTACCTATACGACCCTACACGAGTTGTAAAATTCGGTGAGTAAGAGGTGATGATATGAGCTTATTGCTACGACGTCATTATATCCAAGAGGAGCAAGCTGGCCAGTATTCTGATTTAGAAAATAAGACTTTAGAAGAGTTGAAGAATCTAGCTAAAGAAGCTGGCATAACTGGTGCCTATAAGTTATCAAAAGCTGAAATTGTAGAGGTGTTGGAGGATTTAAAAAGTGAAATTTAAAATCAAACAAGATTTCTATGACTGGGAATTAAATGTGAAACGACTGGCAGGAGAGGAACTTGAGATTACTGAGGAGCGCTATGCCGAGCTGGCAGATAATTTCGCCAGCAATGGTGTCGCTATCTCAGACGTTCTTGAGGAAATTCTCCCTGAGCCTGAGTTTTTAGAAGAGGATTGATATGTCTATAGAGTTGCTGAAGAAATTAACAGGCGAAGAAGATACTCAGCTTCTCATGTTGCTCCAAACGAGGGCTACAAATCTTATCTTATCAGAGACTAACCGCACATCTTTGACACCTGCTTTAAGTCGCTTAATACCTGAGGTCGCTATCGAGCTCCACAATCGCTCAGGAGCGGAAGGAGAGCATTCCAGAACCGAGGGTGGTATAGCAGTAGTCTACGGAGAAAACGGCCTGTCTACGGGTCTTTTACAGCGTATACGCATGCACAGATTAGCAAGGGTGGCAGGCCATGTTTTTGAAGCAGAGTAGACTGAAACCTTATCCAATGCGACGGTTTGAAAAGACTGTCACAGAGGAAGGTGTCGCAAAAGAAGGGTATGCCAAGGAAGCTGAGACAGTCCGCCTTGAATTGTGGCCAGCTGGTAGTAAACTACAATCTGAATTGTATGGTGAGCGTGTCAACGACATTTTGAACGCAAATGCCAACAAGTCAGCTACTATCAAAGTGAAAGATGGTGTGTGTATCGATAGCCCGACGGAAGTGACTCACAGGGTTATCTCTAAAAAGGTCTACACATATCATCAAGTTTTGGAGTTAGAGCGTGTCAGAGCTACGAGGGGCAGATAGGCTCATAGCTAAATGTAGACGATTGGCTAGTAAAAAAGCTGGCGAGGATATCGTTTTACGTGCGGTGTACAATGCTGCTATAAAGGTTGTCCAAGCTGATGCTAAAAGACTAGCACCAGGCAACAATGGAGAACTTAGAAACAGTATCAAGACTAGGGTTAAAATGGACGGAGATAAGGCTATAGGTGAGGTTTACACAAATCTACACTATGCTCCTTATGTTGAGTTTGGAACAGGACCCAAGGGTCAGGCTAGTCATTCGGGTATCTCTCCAGAGGTCAGCGTGTCTTACAGGTCTAGCCCGTGGTATGTGCATGAAGACCAAATCAATGTAGGGCCTTACCACTTTCAAAAGATTGGGGAGTTCTACAAGATGTATGGTCAACCTGCTCAGCCTTATCTTTATCCAGCTTTGAGAGACAATCAAGAGCGTGTGTCTAAGAATATTTCGGATTATGTCCGTAGAAAGATAAGAGAACAAATAAAATGATTAATATCAAGCCTGTTATTTATAAAGAATTGCAAAAGGTTGCAGATAATGTGACTGATACTTATCCTAGCGATTGGGAGACTTTTCCAGTCGTTATTTTTTTGGAAGAACAAAACAAGCCGGGTGATTGGTTTGATGACCAGGAACAAAAATCCTCTATCCGCTACAAGGTGGATATCTTTGATGATACAAGCACTAGTGAGTTAGCTGTTAAAATCAATCAGATTTTTGAGTCTTTAGGTTTACGAAGAACCGACTGCCAAGACGTGCCAGACCCGTCCCATTTGAGACATAAGGTCATGCGTTTTGAAGGGGTTGTTGACTTACACTCAGAGCTTGTTTTTCAATTTAGAATGGAGAATTAAACATGTTAGCAAACGGAATTACGCTTTCTTATAGCGAAACCAAAGGTAGCTATACTAAGCTTGTTGGATTGAAAGAAGTACCAGAGTTTGGTATCGAACCTGAAAAAGTAGAGAACACTACTCTTGAAGATAAAGTTAAGAAGTACGAATTTGGTATTGGTGATGCAGGGGAATTGGAGTACAAGTTCTCTTATAACAATTCAAGCGAAACTGCTCCTTACCGTGTATTGCGTAAGGCAGCAGACGACAAGAAGAAACTCTACTTTGAACAAGCTTATCCAGACGGTACTAAGGTCAATTTTGAAGGCCAAGTATCTGTTAAACTGGGCGGTGGCGGTGTCAATGCCGTTATCGAGTTCACACTTAAGATTGCATTGCAGTCAGAATTGGAATTTACAGACGGTCTTGGAGGTTAATTAAATGGCGTTACCTTACTCAATTTGGAAGATTAGCGATGAGAAAGAGTTAAAACTACGACTTTCATCTCATCAAGCAGCAAAAGTTGAAGAAAAAATCGGTATGAACTTACTGAAAATCTTCATGCCTGAAGCTGGCGAAGAGTTTCCTTTGCCTCCTTTAAAAGTTGTATTGCTCTTGATTCATGGAGCTTTGCAAAAGTATGAGAATGGGTATTCTCTTGAGGATGTCTACGATCTATACGATGAATACGTGGATAATGGTGGAGACCAAACAACCTTCATGACAGAGGTTTTAATGCCACTCTTTGAAGTGTCGGGTTTTACTCCACGAGGAAGCAAGGGCAAGAAAACTTCCAAGAAGAAAATGACAGTAGTCGAGTAATCTTAACGGTAACACAGATTATTGAGAGGCTTTATCCTATGTTTTTGGACATCGGGGGTAAGCCTCTTGATTTTTGGGATTTAACGGTGCTTGAAATCAGGGAAATGATTGAAAGCTACAACCGTGTCAAAATCCAAGAGCGTAAAGAGAAGATTATTGACTCGTACAGACTTTCGCAGATGATATCCAACCACGTTTCTTTATTCTTATCCAAGGATGCCAAGGTCTTTGAGTTCTGGGAATATGCGCCTGAGTTGTTTGTAGAAGAACAACAAGCGGTAGAACAGGAGCGGCAGAGACAAGCGCTTTTGTTGCATAAGGAACGGATGCGTGAATTTGCAGAAAGACATAATCGCAAAAGGAAGGAGGAAATGAATGGCAACTCTTGACGAATTGAAAGTCATGATTGACGCTGAGATAGCGCCTTTCAGGAAGAAGATGAAAGAAGTCGAGAATCAGGTCAAGGGAACATCTGACCAAGTGAAGAATGCCACTGCCAAAGTTCGTGAACAGTCGAATTCTATCGGTAGTGCGTTTGGTAAGCTAGCTAAGTTCGCTGGTTTTGCAATCCTTGGTAAGAAATTGCTTGATGTTGGGATGTATTCAACGCAGACAGCTCTTGAAGTATCAGCGGCTATGAACCAAATTAAGCGCCAGATGGGTGAGAGTTCGCAATCTTTCTTAAAATGGGTTAACGATAACGCTAATGCCATGAATATGGGTGTGGGCGAGGCTACTAACTATGGTGCAGTCTACTCAAACTTATTTTCTGGATTTATCAAAGACACCAACAAGCTAAGCGCTTATACTGCTAAGATGTTGCAGACGTCGGCAGTTGTTGCTGAAGGTTCTGGGCGCACGATTACAGACGTTATGGAGCGGATTCGCTCAGGTTTGCTAGGGAATACGGAAGCGATAGACTTTTGTCGCACCGCTTAGAAATAGGCGGATTAAGAACTTACCAAAATCGGTAAAACTCTAAATTTTAAGTAATTAAAACATGACGATACCGAGGTAAACTAAGCAATTAAAAAGGCTTGGTCACCGTAGAGCATAGGGATTGAACCTGTGCTTTTTGTTTTGTCAAAAAGTATAGAATAAAATATCCCCACGAGTGGTGAGCACCTAGACAATTCGGTTGTAGGTGAAAATATATGCCGAACTTACAAGAAATTGTAAGAAGTATGGATAAAAAGCCATGCGATAACATTATTGAGAAGACCTAGGAATCAACGTTAATGTGGCTATGATTGAGTCTACTGAAGCCTTTAAGAAGTTCGCAAACGGGCAAAGTTGGCAACAATTAGACTACCAAACCCAGCAACAAATCCGCCTAATGGCTATCCTAGAACAGGCTACAGCCAAATATGGTGATACCTTATCCAATTCTGTAAATGGGCGTATCAGCTTGTTTAAGTCGCTGATGAAAGATAGTGCATTGAATCTGGGTAATGCTATGTTACCGATTATCAATGCCATTATGCCTGTCTTGAACTCTTTTGCTATGGTATTGAAGAACGTTACGGCAAAACTTGCTGAGTTTATCGCTTTGATGTTCAACAAGAAAGCAACAGTGAAAGATGGTGTTGGTGGAGCAGTTGGAGACATGGGTAACGCCATGAAAGACGCTGCAGGCGGAGCAGGAGACCTTGCTGACGCTGTTGACGACGCTGGAGATTCAGCTGGAGGACTTGCTGATAACCTAGGAGACTCAGCCAAAAACGCTAAGAAGGCCGCTAAAGAGTTGCTAGGTCTTTTGGGATTTGATGAGATTAACATCTTGCAAAAACCAAAAGACGATGATGCAGGCGGTTCTGGAGGCGGTGGCAAAGGTGGTAAAGGAAAGGGAGGGGGTGGCGGACCTTTCAAAGACATCTTGCCAGAAGTCGAGTTGACCGACATGGACAACCAGTTCAAGAGCATTTTTGATGGACTTGGAGATAAGCTCAAAGGGTTGTTTGACCTCTTCAAGAAAGGTTTTGATGCAGCATTTGGACCAGAAGGTATTGAACGCATTAAGACCGCCTTAGACCAAATAGCTAAGACAATGGGAGAAATCGCTACTGATCCAAGAGTTGTGAATGCCTTTAACCGAATGGCTGAGAAAATCGCTTATGCTTTAGGGCAAGTGACAGGCTCAATAGCTACTATCGGTCTAGGTATCGGTGTTTTCCTTGCCGAAAGTATTGCAAATGGTCTTGGAAGGCAAAAAGAACGCATTACCAGGGCGCTAGTCGCTTTGTTTGATAATATTGGTAACATTGCAGAGGCAGTAGGAAACATCGCTCAGGCCTTTTCTAGTGCTTTCTACGACGTCATTACCTCAACCGGTGCGGTTCGTATAGGTAGTGCTATTGTGTCAACTCTATTAAGCTTGACATCTACCATTGTTGAAGTCGGTAGCAAATTAGCAGGAAGTTTGTTTAAAGGTTTTGAAAAAGTCGTTGTGACAAGCGCTCCTAAAATTTCATCAGTCTTCCAAAGTTTATTAGATACTGTTGCGCCTGTATTTGAGAGCATTGAAAGGTCTGTTAACAAATTTGGCGATGGCTTAAGTCGTGTTTATGATGAACATGTAGTCCCTGCTATTAACTCTATTGCTAATGCTTTTAATGGGCTAATTGATATTATTCAAATACTTTGGGAGAATTCTTGGCAACCTTTTGCTGAGTTTTTATCAGGAGTATTCGGTGTTAGTATTGAAGGAATTTCAGATTTATTGGGAGGTGGCCTTTTAGCCACTTTGGGACTATTGGCGGATGCTATTAAGTTAGTGGCAGATGGTTTCGCCGTTTTTTCTGACTGGTGTAAAGAAAACAAAGAACCTATCTTGGCTTTGATAACAGCTTGGCAAACAATTAATTTCTTATCATGGGCTGAACAAGCTGGAGGACTTGCAGGGGCATTCGAATTATTAAGTGGCAAGGTTTCCTTTATTGTTAGCGGAATTAAAAATCTTGGACTAGCTTTGAAAGCTTTGACATTTGATAAATTGGTCAGCTTCGGAGAAACCATCTATTTGAATGCGTTGTACGCAAAAGATTTTGTTGTCAATTCAGGTAAAACAATTGCACAGCTAGGGAAAACTGCTTTAGAACTTGGTAAATCAGCTCTAGCATGGACTGCTCATACAGCGAAAATGGGATTAGCAACCGCGGCGGAATTTGCACATTCTGTGGCAGCAGGAGTCGCTACAGCTGCAACATGGGCTTTTAATGCAGCGTTAGCAGTTTTGACAAGTCCAATAACCTTAGTTATTGCAGCAATCGCAGCCTTAATTGCTATTGGTGTCTTGCTCTACCAAAATTGGGACACTGTTGTTGAGTTTGCTAAAACAGCATGGCAAGGACTATGTGATTTTATCAGTGGTATTTGTCAAGCGATTGGCGAATTTTTCAGCGGTCTATGGACGAAGCTACAAGAAATCTTTGAGCCAATAGGTCAATGGTTTGGCGAGAAGTTCCAGCAAGGATGGGATGCAATAAGCAATACATTTAGCAAGTTGGGCTCTTGGTTTGGTGACCGTTGGAACGAATCTAAAGATGCGCTTGCCGAAGCAAACACTTGGTTAGGTGATAAATTCAAGTCCGGTAGGGGTAAAGTGAACTCAGCTTTTGAAAAAGTTGGCTCTTGGTTTGGTGAGAGATGGAAAGATATCAAAGATGGAGTAAAAGAAGCTGATACATGGTTTGGAGAGAAATTTGAGAGTGCAAAAAAGAAAACTCAGAATCCTTTCCAAAAAATCGGTTCTTGGTTTGGTGATAGATGGAAAAATATGCAAGATGCCTTGAAAGAAATCCCCAACTGGTTCAAGAATCTGTTTAATGATGCAATGGATAATGCTAAAAACATCGTTAAAAGTGGTATCGATAAACTAAAAAGCTTCTTTAACTTTGATTGGAGCTTACCAAAAATCAAACTCCCTCACTTTAATATATCTGGTAGCTTCAGCTTGATGCCTCCTAGAATTCCATCATTCTCTGTAGATTGGTATGCACGAGGCGGTGTATTCAACTCTCCTAGCATCATTGGGGTCGGAGAAGCTGGTCAAGAAGCGGTAATGCCTCTTGAACGGAATACAGGATGGATTTCTATCTTGGCTCAAAAACTGGCTGAAAGAATGCCTGCTAATAATGTACCTACAGGTTATTCATTACCGGCTGGCGACATCGTTATCCAAATCGCAGGCCATGAGTTCGGACGGGTAGCCATCCAAGAAATTAACAAGGAACATGAACGAGCAGGTCAAACCTTGCTCAAGATTTAGGAGGTTAAATGGCACAATTGACAATCAATGGGGTGGCTGTGAAGCCTCCCAAATCTTTTCAAGTCGGTATTCAAGATATCGATGGAGAGACAGGGCGTAATGCCAATGGCGACATGGTGCGTGACCGTATCACGACCAAACGCAAACTAGACTGTGAATGGGGTATGATGACTCAGGGAGAATTAAGTCAGCTTTTACATGCTGTATCATCTGAATTTTTTGAGGTGTCTTATCCAGACCCCATGGATGGCCAAGTCACAAAGACTTTCTATGTCGGTGATAGGACAGCTCCTAGCTATACCTTTACTGAGAAGTTTAAACCTTGGTCTGGCGCTAAATTTAATCTGGTAGAGAGGTAAGAAAATGGACGCTTTAACTAGACGACAATTTGACAGAGCCATGTTTGCCAAGGAAAGGACGCTGGCTATTCGTGTTGGTGATTATACTTCACGGGATATCAAAGAGGCTAGTTTTGAGTATGGCTACATCAAGGGCGATACTTATAAGCCTGGTGGAACCTGCGCTGGTAGCGGTAAAATTACCTTTACCAGTATCATTACCACGTTCAATAAGCTGGATACCCTGCACCCTGAGATTGGTCTACTGGTTGGGGATACCTACCAGTGGGTCAAGATGGGGGAATACTTCATCAACGATATTGAGATTGACCGAAACCGCAACACAACCACACTTGAACTTATGGATGGTATGTTTAAGCTCAATCGTGAGTATGTGACAGATTTGCATTTCCCAGCTGAAGTACGAGAGGTTATTCAGGAAATCTGCCTGAAAACAGGCATTGAGTTAGCGAATGACTATTTCGGAATCAGCGCGATGCGTTACCATGTCGAGCAAGTTCCTGAAGGAAAGAAACTTTCATTTAGGGATATGCTGAGCGCTATGACTCAGATGATAGGGATGTCTTGTTTCTTCAACCGAGAAGGGAAGATGGAAATCCGTGATTTAACTGAGTCAAATATCACGATAAACGCAGACAGTTACTTCCTACATGGTTTAACCAAGAGTGAGATTGAGTATCAGATAGCTGGTATTACTTGTAAGACAGATAAGAAGCCTCTTACGGTTGGTATGAAGACAGGTCGGTCTTTGGAACTAGACAATGTCTTCATGACCCAGAGCGCTTTAAATGACCTGTATTACAAGCTGAAAAACCTGACTTACTATCCGTATAATCTCAACTACCAAGGGCATTTACTGCTTGAGGTTGGGCAGTGGGTAACCATTCAGACCAACAAGAAAGAAACCTTTAAAGTTCCTGTCTTAAGTCAGAGCTTTACTTTCAAAGGTGGTCTAAGAGGTCGTATCAGCGCAGATAGTAAAGCTGGAAATGATACGCAGTATTCTTACGAGGGTACGATTACCAAGCAGATTAAGCAACAAGATGGCATTGAAGCCAAAATCCAAGCGCAGATAGAAGCAGCAGATAAAGATTTTGACCAAAAGGTCGACAAAATCAAAAAGGACTTTAACGATCAAGTAGAACTTGCCAAGGCTAAGGCGGAAGAAGTCAAGCAAGAAGTGTCTGACACTATCAATCAGCGTTTCAATAGCTTTCATGATGAACCTTTACGAGAATCAAGGCGCAAGGCTGAGGAAGCTTTGAGACAAGCTGGCGCAAGTAGCTCTCTTGCTCAGGAAGCCAAGCAGATTGGGCTGGATTCTGTT
>NZ_VMML01000066.1:0-16392 GCF_013277175.1 Streptococcus sp. 3167
TACGAGCTGGTGTTGTTACCGTTACTTTGACTGGAACTTCTTCTTTCGAGCCATCTGGATAGGTTACCGTTACTTTACCGGTAATCTTGTCTCCTGGGTTCTTATCTGCTGGAATTGTGACAGTAACTTTTCCATCTTTATCTACTGTGATAACTCCTGGTTGGTCACTTTCGAAGGTTGTTCCTGTTGGAATTTTCTTACCATTCTCTTCTGTTAATGGAATTTCCACCTTAGTTCCTGGTTTGCCATTTCCATCTTCGTATTTCGGTGTGTAGATATCTTTATCTTGTTCACCTACTGTAACCGTTACTGGAACTTCTTCTTTCGAGCCATCTGGATAGGTTACCGTTACTTTACCGGTAATCTTGTCTCCTGGGTTCTTATCTGCTGGAATTGTGACAGTAACTTTTCCATCTTTATCTACTGTGATAACTTCTGGTTGGTCACTTTCGAAGGTTGTTCCCGTTGGAATGTCCTTACCATTTTCTTCTGTTAATGGAATTTCCACCTTAGTTCCTGGTTTTCCATTTCCATCATTGTATTTCGGTGTGTAATCATCTTTATCTTGATTTGTTACCGTTACTTTGACTGGGACTTCTTCTTCTGATCCATCTGGATATCTTACTAGAACTTTTCCTGTTATTTCATCACCTGGTTTTTTATCTTTTGGAATTGTAACAGTGACTTTTCCTTTATCATCTACTGTGATTCCTGGTGTTCCACTTTCGAAGGTTGTTCCTGTTGGAATTTTCTTACCGTTCGCTTCACTTACTGGGATGTCTACTGATGCTCCTGGTTTACCACTACCATCATTGTACTTCGGTGTGTAATCATCTTTATTTGGACGTCCTACAACTACTGGAATATTTACTGTATCATGTGAACCATCTGGGTATGTTACTTTCACTACAGCATTTCCTACATTACCTGATGTATTTGTTGACGGTTTACTTTGTACCGTTAAAGTTCCTGGAGCAAAGTTTTGTACTTTTGCCTTCACTTCATCATCCGTAATGTTATGGTTATACGGAACTGTTAATGTTTCTCCTGTCGGATTATATTTGCTAGCTTGCTCTTCAACAGTGATTCTTATTGTTTTTTCTGAAGAATTATTATTTTTATCATATGCTTTAATTTTTACAGTATAGAATCCTGTCGCAGCATTCGTAGTCCCTGTAATCTTGCCATTTTCATATTTTAATCCTTGTGGTAAATTGCTTACCTCTATTGGATTATTATCACGCAAGCCAACACCACCTGTATTATCTACAGCTGTTACAGGGATTGGAGTAATTGGTTCGTTTTTAGTTACTGTAGCATCTGCTGCTGTAATGGTTGGCCCCGTCTTATCACCAGCTGTGACAGTGAAAGTAAAGGTCACAGGTTTTGCTTGGTTCCCTGCATCATCAGTAGCCTTGAAGGTAAATGTATGTGTTTTACCAACATCTTCTGGTAGGGCTTTAAGGGTGATTTTTCTGATTTGTTTAGTATCTGTACTTCCTTTTGATTCTACAAATGCTTGCGCTGTAGTAAGCCTGTTACTATATTTTGGTTGGCCTATAAAATCACTAACATCCAGCTTAGCCTTCTTATCATCTGTTGCTGTGACTGTAAATGTTACCCATTCACCTTCTGTTACCGTTTGGCTTGCTGGTGTGATGGTCAAGGTTGGGGCTTGTTTGTCTGGTGCTTCTGTTGGTGTTACAGCGTCACTTCGTTCTGATTTCACCTCTCCACCATTGTTAACAATGGTTTCAGCAGTAATAGGAGAACCTGGTAAAGCTCCTTCAACTGTAACGGTTGCAGTCTCTCCATCAGTTGTTCCAGTTCCGATCAGCTTAGTTCCATCGTAAATATTAACTTTAGAACCTTTTGGCACTCCACTTCCTACATTCACTGTAAGTTGTTGTCCAGTGAGACCTTTCTTATTCTCAAAGCCTGTAATAGTCGGTTTTTTAGGTTTAACTGTAAGCTTAACAGTTCCGTCTGAACCAGAGTTGGCATTTTCTGATGATGACTGATCACTGTAGGTAGCAATTACTTTATAAGTAAAGACTCCAGCTTGATCTGTACTTGGTTTACGACCACCTTCCCAGTTCCAATTCATTTCTGACGGGAAGTCTTTACCACTTTTTGAAGTGATATAGCCATCACCTACAGGGTTATCTGTATTTGGAAGACTATCTCCCACCGTTTTGGTATGTGAGCTACCTTTGATAGGGTAGGTTTCTGCCTCTGTGGTCGTTTCTAATCTGGCACCCAATGCTCCCACAATATATGACTGATCAGTCGTTTTTCCGTATGTTGTCGTGGCAGCGTAGACATGACCGTATTTAGCTGCTTCATCAGCAGTCACATTATCTCTAAGTTTAATCTTCGCATGCATATGAACAGCATAAGGAGCACTTTCTTGTCCAACCTTAATCCCCAAATAATATGATAGTCTTGGATAGTTACCATTTTTATCTTTTGTAAGAGTATTTAGGGTAGTATCGTATTGGTTATTCTTGAATACATCCCATCTCTGGTCATTTCGAGTGACTCCTGAATTTGGATCATAAAAACTACGACCATCATTGTTAAAAATATTATACTTCTGAGACCACGCATAATCAATATTGGCTACATTCCCATATCGTTGGAATCCGATATTCCCATCAGAAAGCCTTCTTCCACCATATTTCTGGTATCGTGTGAAACTCAAGTCTTTTACTGTGTTAGAAGAATCCATGATGTTAAAAGGAGCTTGGAAATAATACTGTTGCTGATACGAATAATGTGTCATTCTATTTCCATCGTTATTGAAGAAGACATCGTAGACCATCCATTTACCTTCATTGTCTTCCTGGTAGTTTGCTCTGATTACTGTCTTATCACTAGTAAAATCTGGATCATTATTCCTTGTATTTTGACCATTGTTAGTAGATGGATCAACAGAAGCAAAGTATCTGACATCAGACAAAGCACCTTCGTTAACAGTATTCGGGCTAGATTCCAGAGCCCTCTTAGATCTTCTAGGTTTGTTTTCTGGCACAGATGCAGAAGCAGCCCTGTCTGAACCCTCCTCCTTATGGTCGCTCCTTTCAGAAGAGGCATTTTTAGCTGCTGCTTCACTTCCCTGCGGCTGACTTTCTTCTTTAGAAGATCTTGATAAGACTGCCAAGTCCTTTTCCAACTTCTCAGCAAGACTGTCAAGATCCCCTTGACCTGCATCAGCACGAGCTAATAATTCTTTCCCTTTTTGAAGTCGCTCCTTAATAGGACTTACAACTGAAGGATCGTGCTTCGAGTCGGTAGAAAGAAGAGCACTTACCTCTTCCACTAGCTTGCTCAAGCGGCTGTTATCAACTGTAGCAGCTTTCTCTTCAGCAGGTTGAGCTTCGTTATTTGCTGAAGGCTCACTGGCTACTTCGGCTTGATTTTCATCCCTTGCCTGCCCTGCTTCAGACGACTGCTCCCCATCTTTCGGGCTAGCTAGACCAGTAGTCGATGACGACGTGTTTTGGCTTGGGCTATCTGCACTCACAACGTTGGCCCCCATAAACATAAGAGCCGCAACCGCAACAGAAGCTGCACCAAAGCTATATTTACGAATAGAGAAGCGCAAGACTTTTTCGCGTTGATGGCGCTTTACCCTACTGAGTGAATTCGATTTATCTTCCATGTTACCTCCTTAGAAGACTAATGATATAATAAAAAATAAGTTTCCCAACTCCCACTCCTTCAGAGAGTGAAGCTAGAAACAGCACCGTGATTCTTACTAGTGAGTAAATGATAGGAGATGAGACTAGGTCACCCTTAAGCCTCAAGCAACTATAATATCACAGCTATCACAGCTACATTATACCACTTTGATAAAATTAGTCAACACTTATCCTGACACTTTTATCATTTTTTTCATCGCTGAATCCCACTAACAGTTCTATAAGGAAGTTAGCCATCCAGCCCTCCTAAAAATGAGATGGTTCAACTATAGTGAAATGAAATAAGAACAGGACAAATCGATCAGGACAGTCAAATCGATTTCTAACCATGTTTTAGAAGTAGAGGTGTCCTATTCTCGTTTCAATCTACTATAGCTTATGACGAGCCCTTCCTTTACCAGACAGATCTATAGCGAAAAGAAATAAAAACGCAACAGATTGATTAGGAAATGCAAAGCAATTTCTAAAACTGTTTTAGAAGTCGCTATCTACTTTCCTAGCTTCCAGCTACTCTATCTTTGACACCGGGTTCATCTACTCTTGCCCCTATTTTTAAGCACAATAAAAGCCAGTAGACTCGAGTTACTACTGACTTTCCTTCTCCGTGGTTTGGACTAGGCAGCCAAAACGTTGCGTCCTTTACGACGACGAGCTGCCAATACGCGACGACCATTTTTAGTTGACATACGGTTACGGAATCCGTGTTTGCGCGCACGACGAAGTTTACTTGGTTGATAAGTACGTTTCACGATGAATACCTCCTCATAGATTTTGTATTCGTTTAGCCGGCTATAAAGTGATCAGTTACTAAACATACTTTACCATTCTATCTGATTCTGTCACTTTTGTCAATAGCTCTAGGCAATTGTTTCCAGCTTTTTCTCATGTAAGCCCTATCTGCGATACTGTTTTAAGAAACGAGTCATCTTTTCTTGGATTTGGGCTAGTTCCTCGACACGAGGAAGGTAAACGATACGGAAGTGGTCTGGTTCCTGCCAGTTAAAACCGCGACCATGAACCAAGAGCACCTTTTCCTGCTTCAAGAAATCAAGGACAAACTGCTCATCATCATCGATACGGTACATATTGCGGTCGATTTTGGGGAAGATATAGAGACCCGCCTTGGGTTTAACGGCAGACAAACCTGGAATCTCTTGAATGGCATGGTAGATGAAGTTTCTTTGCTCATAAATCCGTCCACCAGGAAGGAGTAATTCATCGACTGACTGGTGACCACCCAAGGAGGTTTGGACGACTTGTTGGGCCAAAACGTTAGAGCAAAGGCGCATATTGGACAGCATATTGAGCCCTTCGATATAGCCCTTAACATGAGTCTTAGGGCCAGACAGGACCATCCAACCCACACGGAAACCAGCGATACGATGCGATTTTGACAGACCATTCATGCTGACACAGAAGAGATCCGGTGCCAGACTCGCCACAGGCGTATGCACATGCCCATCCATGACCATGCGATCATAGATCTCATCCGCAAAGATGATCAAGTCGTTTTGACGGGCAATCTCAATAATCTCCAGCAAG
The DNA here is from genome assembly GCF_013277175.1 of Streptococcus sp. 3167. Taxonomy (NCBI): domain Bacteria; kingdom Bacillati; phylum Bacillota; class Bacilli; order Lactobacillales; family Streptococcaceae; genus Streptococcus; species Streptococcus sp. 3167. Next base: position 5,247 of record NZ_VMML01000066.1, read on the forward strand.
AGTTCCTTCGGATAAAGGGCTCCAGTTGGGTTGTTTGGATTGATAAGGACGATTGCCTTGGTATTGGAAGTGATTTTTGACTTGATATCCGCAATATCAGGGTACCATTCTGCAGCTTCATCACAGATATAGTGAACGGCATTTCCCCCAGCTAGGCTGACAGCCGCTGTCCAGAGAGGATAGTCGGGCATAGGCACCAAGACCTCATCTCCATTGTCCAAAAGCCCCTGCATGGACATGACGATCAACTCACTGACACCATTTCCAAGGTAAATATCATCTATAGCCACATTGGGGAATTTCTTCAGTTGGCAGTACTGCATGATGGCCTTACGGGCTGAAAAAATCCCTTTGGAATCAGAATAGCCTTCACTATCACGCGCATTCATAATCAAGTCATGGATGACCTCGTCTGGCGCTGTAAAGCCAAATTCTGCTGGATTTCCTGTGTTCAGACGCAAAATCTTTTCTCCATTTGCTCGCATCCGCATGGCTTCTTCCAAAACCGGACCACGGATATCATAAGCAACATGCTCTAACTTACTAGACTTGTTATATTCTTTCATCTTGTTTCCTCCATTCATCAGACTAGTAACATTATACCACTAGAAAAAGAATGCGACAAGTTTGCTGGAAGCTGTTACTAGATTTATATAGAAGAAAATCCTCGCTAAAAGCGAGGAAATAGAGGAGAGTTTAAAGAGAATAACTATCCACCATAATTTCTCATAGTAGAAAATAAGGTATAGGCTGCAGATGCATATAATCTCCCATCTGGAGATAATACGTCACTATCAAGAATAGCTTTTAACTGTTTGATAAATCGTTTATCACAATCAATATTCCAATATCCATTATCTCTATAACAAATATCGTGATCTTTACATGCCCAGTCTAAAATATCAATTGCATTCCCATTTCTATCATCCATTGTATGACCTGGACCACACCAATTACCATAAGTAGGAATCAAACCTCTTCTTATTCTTTTTATTACTTTATTATGAGATAGCTTCTGATTTTTATAACTTATAGCGAGTTCATTCACCATTTCTGCAAGAGTTATTGTTTCTTTATTTTCATTCTGTTCTTCCATAATATCCGTCCGAATAAAAGGAATATTCGATTCATCTAATTCAGTGTATTTTTTCAAAATAGTAATTGATTGATCTATATTATTGGAATTTTCCTGAGCTACAACAGGAATAACCATTCCAAAAGTAAACAATACAAACATCATTGTAATTATATATTTAGAACATCTCATATCAACACCTCAACTAATTTCTACATACCAAAAGATAAACCTAGAAAAAGCAAGCCTAAAAAGGAGTCATAGAGAAGATTGAACATGAGGAAAAGCCCCCATATCATCAAGTAATCCCAGCGACCACTTCTTTTAGCGACTAGGAATAATACCAAATGGTAGAGTAAATGAAAGACTAAAAAGCCAACAAAACCTGGATAAAGAAGCGGAATCAACCTATCTAATTGCCAGATCATGATCACTTCTACCAAGACCGAAGCTAAGATGATTCCATAATAAAGGAAATTTATTTTTTTTGATTCTTGAAAAGAGTTTTTCATAACCACTCCTCTCCAATCTATTCTATCTTTACTCTCACTCTTTTTTATATATTTTAACATATATACATACATATGTCAAGCGCTAACATTTTTTGAAAAATACTTTTTTTGCTTTACTTCTATAGTGAAAAGGTTTACAATTGTAGTAAGAAAATTTCAGGAGGTTTCATTATGACACAACGTTACCAAAATATCATGGTCGCAATCGATGGTTCTAAGGAAGCAGACTTGGCTTTTGTCAAGGGAGTTCATTCTGCTCTACGAAACGACGCTAAACTCACCATCGCCCATGTCATTGACACACGCGCTCTCCAAAGCGTATCCACCTTTGATGCTGAAGTTTACGAACAACTCCAAGTCGACGCTGAAAGTCTGATGAAAGAGTACGAAAAACGTGCTAAAGATGCTGGTGTGGCCGATGTTCATATCGTCATTGAAATGGGAAATCCAAAGACCCTACTAGCACGTACTATTCCCGATACTGAAGAAGTGGACCTCATCCTCCTTGGCGCAACCGGTCTCAACGCCTTTGAACGCCTCTTGGTCGGCTCTTCATCTGAATACATCCTCCGCCATGCTAAGGTCGATTTGCTGGTGGTGAGAGAACAAGAGAAAACCTTATAATCGTAAATAAAAAGGAGCCCCCAGCTCCTTTTTGTTTACTATTTATACTCTTCGAAAATCTCTTCAAACCACGTCAACTTCCATCTGCAACCTCAAAAACATGTTTTGAGCTGACTTCNNTTTCATTGAGTATTATTTCTCTCTTTATGGCGTTCATAAGCCTTGAGCTGGCGCTGCAGTTCCTTTTTAATAGCAGGTTCTGGAGCATATTTTTCTTCCCAGTCATCTGGTTTTAAGATTTTGTGGGTCACTGGATCAAAATGAGCCTTGCCATCTGGAAAAATTTTTCCCATATTAGCCTGATGGACAATGTCAAAAATACGTTCTGGGTCCACCCCCATCAAGACAAAACTACCGTAGGTGAAGTAAAGCGTGTCAATCAAGGCATCCACTTGCCCTATCAAATCTTGCTGTGCAGGCGTCTTCTTGGCTACTTTATCTGCCGCCTTATCAAGAGCCTGATGAAGTTGCGATAGAGCTTGACCAAAGTCCTCTTCAGAAGGACTGGCTGCTCGAACAAACTCCACCAATTCTTCTATTTTAAAGCCAGCCCTATGGGTTGCACCTTCTAAATCCCAAGCTCGAGGTTCTTCTTGAGTCCGTTCATCCATCATATGGTGGAAGGTCTTGACCTTATTGAAATGATAGTCACGGCTGACAAAGACTTTTTCTGAAGCCAAAACACCAAAATGTTCCAAGGCCTTGTGGATTCCGTCTTGTTGATTGCTGGTGGTAATGTGCTTGGCAACTTCCTTGACACTGCTACTACCATTTCCCATAGCGACCGACATCCCAACACCTGCCAGCATTTCAAGATCGTTATCTGAGTCACCAAAGGCCATGACTTGGTTGAGGTCAAAGCCATATTCTTTCCCGACTAGTCGAATGCCTTCCAATTTAGAGTTTCCTTGATTGATGACATCCGCAGCAAAAGGATTGCTACGTGTCAATTTCAAGTCTTCAAAATCAGCTGCCGCCTTCTCAGATTCTTCTGGCGTCATCAGCATCAAAACTTGGTAGATAGGCTGATTCATCAGATGAAGCAGGTCTTCTTCCTTTTGGGGAACAACCTTGCTGACCATACGATTAAAGGAATGACTCACCGTCCGGGTTAAAACAGAGGGAACGAAGCGACTGATTCGTTGGGAAAAAGAACCCAGACCAAAGGACATGATTTTAGAACCCAGCATGGCATCCTTGGTCCCTAGGGCAATCTCCTTCCCCTCTTTTTTAGCATAGCTAATTAGATGGCGCAAGTGCAACTTGGAAATAGGGCTCGTGAACAAGACTCTGTCTTTAGTAAAGATGTACTGGCCATTATAGGTTACCGCAAAATCCAGGTCCAAATCGTCCATCAATTCCTTAACAAAAAAAGGTCCTCGCCCTGTCGCTACACCGACAAGCACCCCTTGCTCTTTGACAATCTTAATCGCGTCCCTAGTGGATTTCAAAACACTCTTGCGATTGTTGACTAGTGTTCCATCGATATCAAAAAAAACAGCTTTGACTTCCATCCTATCCCAATCTCCCCTTTTGTGATACAATGATTATACCACATTTCAGAAAGAGTAAGTAAATCATGCCTAAGAAAATCCTTGTTTTACATACGGGTGGGACTATTTCCATGCAGGCCGATGCTTCTGGCGCTGTTGTGACGAGTTCAGATAATCCTATGAATCATGTGTCCAACCCACTTGAAGGAATCCAAGTTCATGCCTTGGACTTTTTTAATCTGCCAAGCCCCCATATCAAACCCAAACATATGCTGGCTCTCTACCAAAAAATCAAAGAGGAAGCAGATAATTACGATGGGGTGGTGATCACACACGGAACCGATACTTTAGAGGAAACAGCCTATTTCCTTGATACCATGGAAATTCCCCACATGCCCATCGTTCTAACAGGAGCCATGCGCAGCTCCAATGAACTCGGTAGTGATGGTGTTTATAACTATCTGAGTGCTTTACGGGTAGCTAGCGATGACAAGGCTGCTGACAAAGGAGTTTTGGTCGTTATGAACGATGAAATCCACGCTGCCAAGTATGTCACCAAAACACATACGACCAACGTCAGCACCTTCCAGACCCCAACACATGGTCCCCTCGGTCTCATCATGAAACAGGAAATCCTCTACTTTAAAACAGCTGAACCTCGTGTTCGCTTTGACCTTGATCACATACAAGGCTTGGTGCCTATCATCTCGGCTTATGCTGGTATGACAGATGAGCTGATTGATATGCTGGATTTAGAACACTTGGACGGTTTAATTATCCAAGCCTTCGGAGCTGGTAATATTCCCAAAGAAACGGCTCAAAAATTAGAAAACCTTCTGCAAAAAGGAATCCCAGTCGCCCTGGTTTCACGATGCTTTAACGGTATCGCTGAGCCTGTTTATGCCTACCAGGGTGGGGGCGTGCAATTACAAAAATCTGGTGTCTTCTTTATTAAAGAACTCAACGCCCAAAAAGCCCGCTTGAAACTCCTCATTGCCCTCAATGCCGGACTAACAGGGCAAGATTTGAAAGACTATATGGAAGGCTAAGACTCTTGAAAAATCTCTTCAAACCACGTCAGCTTCCATCTACAAGCTCAAAGCAAGGACTTGAGCTGACTTCGTCAGTTCTATCCACAAGCTCAAAACAGGGACTTGAGCTGACTTCGTCAGTTTCATCCACAAGCTCAAAACAAGGACTTGAGCTGACTTCGTCAGTTTCATCCACAAGCTCAAAGCAGGGACTTGAGCTGACTTCGTCAGTTTCATCCACAAGCTCAAAGCAGCGACTTGAGCTGACTTCGTCAGTTTCATCCACAAGCTCAAAGCAGGGACTTGAGCTGACTTCGTCAGTTCTATCCACAAGCTCAAAGCAGGGACTTGAGCTGACTTCGTCAGTTCTATCCACAAGCTCAAAGCAGGGACTTGAGCTGACTTCTATCCACAAGCTCAAAGCAGGGACTTGAGCTGACTTCGTCAGTTCTATCTACAAGTTCAAAACAGTGTGTTGCGCAGTCTTTAACCAGCCGCCTAGTCCGCTCTATGGTATTCATTAAGTCAACATCTCTTGTTTAAGAGCACAAAATCAGGAAATCTTCTCGATTCCCTGATTTTTTCTATTTACGTTTTCGTGTTGAGCTACGTTCTGTTAATCCATGAGATAATAGAACTTCACGTTCTTCCAACACTTCCTTGTGCATAATCTTAGTCAACATACGCATACTAATGGCACCAAGGTCATAAAGAGGTTGGGCAATAGTTGTCAAGTTTGGACGGGTAAAGCGAGAGACTTGCGAATCATCACTGGCAATGATCTCAAATTCTTCTGGTGCTGACACACCTTTATCAGCCAAACCGTTCAAGACACCTGCCGCCAACTCATCACCTGTTACAATTGCTGCAGTTGCATTTGATGAAATCAAGCGCTCTGCCAAGGCATAGCCATCTTCATAAGTGTATTTAGATTCAAATACCAATCCTTCGCTATAAGGAATATCTGCTTTTTTCAAAGCTTCCTTGTAGCCAACCAAACGAACCTTACCATTGATGTCATCCACTAGTGGACCACTGACAAAAGCAATGCGCTCATTTTCTTTAGCGAGGTAGGTCACTGCATCAATCGTAGCTTGTTTGTAGTCAATATTGACACTTGGAAGCTGATGCTCTACATCCACAGTTCCTGCGAGAACAATCGGAGTACGTGAACGCGAAAATTCTGAGCGAATTTTATCTGTCAAGTGATACCCCATAAAGATAATGCCATCTACCTGCTTTGAAAAGAGGGTATTGACAACAGAAACTTCTTTCTCGTTATCTTCATCGCTATTAGCTAGGACAATATTGTACTTGTACATTTCTGCAATATCATCAATCCCCTTAGCCAAACTCGAAAAATAACCATTGGTAATATTTGGAATCACGACACCGACAGTGGTTGTCTTTTTACTTGCAAGACCACGCGCAACTGCATTTGGACGATAATCCAAACGATCAATTACCTCTAACACTTTTTTACGGGTATTCTCTTTTACATTTTTATTGCCATTAACCACACGGCTGACCGTCGCCATGGAAACACCTGCTTCACGAGCGACATCATAAATGGTTACTGTATCATCTGCATTCATTCCTTTTCCTGTCCTTTCTATCCCACACATTCTTTTACAAGTAGAGGCACCGATTAAAGCTCTATATCTACTTACAAAAGTGAAGATGTGAAAATTTCGTTTTCATATTTTTACTTATTCCATTCTATCACTAATTGTAAACACTTTCAAGTGTTTTTTGAGGATTGATTGAAAAAATTTCATAGAAAGCCTAGGTTTAGCTCCTTGCTACCACCTTAGACGAAACAAAAAGGAGGAAACTAAGCCCCCTCAAGTTACAAATTGTTTGATTGAATAATTTTAATTTTAACACATAATGGTTTTCGCGTTATGATAGTATCACAACCAACCAGATTCTTTCGCGATATTAGCTGCCTCTGTTCGATTACCTGCATCTAGTTTCGAAAGAATATTGGTGACATAGTTTCGGACTGTTCCGTTGGATAGATAAAGTTTATCTGCAATTTCTTGGTTAGAGAAACCCTGAGCAATTCCCTTTAAGACAGCAATCTCTTGTTCTGTCAACGGATTGGGACGGGTCATCACCACTTCCATCAATTCAGGCGAATACTCCTTGCGTCCTTCGAGGACGGTGTGCAAGGTTTGCATGAGGTCTGCAATGCTTCGTTCCTTTAATACATAAGCATCTACTCCAGCCTTGACCGCACGTTCAAAATACCCTGGGCGCTTGAAGGTCGTCACTACAACCACCTTTGTTTCGAGCTTTTCTGCTCGTATCCACTCCAAGACTTCGAGTCCTGTCTTAACAGGCATTTCTACGTCAAGGATGGCGATATCTACAGACTCCTTTTCTAATAGTTGAATTGCTTCTTGACCATTCTTGGCTTGTAAGACAGACTCTACATCTGCTTGAAAGGCAAGCAACTGGCACATGGCATCTCGCAACATACTTTGATCTTCTACGACTAATACTTTCATCTACTTTCTCTCCTTATAAGGTAGTCGAACTTGCACTTCCGTTGGATGTTTCTGACTGATTACACTTACTTCTCCTGAAAATGGAGAAACACGATCTCGGACTGTATGGAGCTCATCTCCTTTTAGAAAAGCAAAGCCGCAGCCATCATCACTTACTGTTAAAATGAGTTCTTTCTCTGCCCGTTCTAATTTCAGGTAGGCCTTCGACGCTTTGGCATGTTTGATAATATTGGTCACCAACTCAAGCAAAATCATGGAAGCCGTTGACTCCAATTCTTGAGTAAGACTAGCAGTATCTAGTTGGTTATCCGTTTCCACCTCAATTCCAGCAATTTCTAACATCTTTTTCACAGTCTCTAGTTCGGATGTCAAAGTTCTAGACTTAAGATTTTCCACAATGGTTCGCACTTCATTCATGGAATCCTTACTGATCTGGTGAATTTCTTTTAATTCCTTTTCCACCTGTGGATAAGCCTCCATCTGAAACAACTGCAAGGCTAAATCTGTCTTGACACTGAGCATAGCAAAAGTATGTCCCAGACTATCATGCAAATCTTGACCAATACGACTGCGTTCATTTTCAGCAAGCAATAGATTTATCTGGGCATTTTGCTTAGCCTGAGCTTCTTTCAAATCCTCCACAATCCGAATCCGAACCAATCCAAAAGTCATTAAATCGACAAAAGTAAGAATTACAAGTAGATAGAATAGAAACTCAACTTCGATTCTCTGAAAAATCAACAGTTGGCCCACAACAAGGACTTGAGCAAGAAGAAAAGTCCAGACATGTAAAGAATTAAAACTACGTACGCCGAAATGATAAATTAAGAGATTGGCAAGGAAAAAGAAGAACCAGATATAATTTACAGCAACAAAGGCAGTATAGCCAGCTACATAGGCTAGCATGATAACCCAACAGAGCCAGGATAAACGCTGACTCTTGGTGGTTAAAACGCCTAAGTAAGCCAAGACAAATAGAATATCAATCCACAAATGCCAGCTAGGAAGCTCCCCAGTCACTACAGGAACGATGGGAAAAACCATAAAAATTAAACTGGCCCAATACATATAATCTATGCTTTTCAGTCTTTCAAGCATTAAGCATTCTCCTTATGACCTTGAAGGTAAATAGTCAAACCAAATAAAACTGCTGAAAAAACAAGTAAATAAACTGTGGTTGATAGATTGATGCCACCCTTGTTTAAGAAGGTCTTGAGCAACTCCATCAACTGATAGGTCGGGAGACACTTACCGACTGCTTGCATCCAGTCTGGAAATAAAGAGATAGGCATCCAGAGCCCACCTAAAACAGCCAAGCCAAGGTAAAGAAGATTGCCCACGACAGACATCAGCTGACTAGTTGGTAAGAGCGTCAAGGTCAAACCAATCGCTACAAATGCAATACTTCCCAAAATCAGCAAGAGCGCCGCCCCAACCCAGCTTCCAAGAGACATGTCCACACCTCTTACAAAATGCCCAACTGAGAAAACAACCAGAATTGAGACCATATAATCAACCAGCATAGTTGTTATCTTTGATAGATAATATTCTACCATATTTACAGGGCTATGACGCAATGTTTTCTGCCAATTGTTGATCTTGTCGGTATGTAAGACAGCTGGAAATGAGAAGATAGCTGTCGACATCATGGAAAAAGCCGTCATGGAGATAAGATAATCACGCATAAAATTCGCGGGTCCACCTGGTGTGTCCTGGTAGATGCCAGAAAAGAATAAATAGAAGGCTGTCGGCATCCCTACTGATAATAAATAATAGACTGATTGCCGTTTGGTCAATAGAAATTCTATCTTGTTTAGTGCGATCCATCGTTTCATCTTAGTCATCTCCCTTTTGTGTTTCTTCAAAGATTGTATCCAACAAGCTACGATTATTGACTTCAATTTCTTGAATCCTACATCCTGCTTGCACTAACAGTTGCCAAAAAGCATCCGCTTCACGTGTAACTACTTGCAAAGCATCTTGTTTTTGTGACCAGTTTTCAACCAAATTAGACTGCTCAATGACTTCCTTGTAAGCTAGAGGAAGGATAAAATGCTTTTCTATTTCCTCGCTACGCATAGCTAGAGGCGTCGTATCACGAATCAACTCTCCCTTATTTAAAACCAAAATCCGGTCAGCTGTATGTTCTACCTCTTCGATATAATGGGAGGAATAGAGAATGGTGACTCCTTGCGCTTTTAGGTCCCGAACAATTTCCCAAAAACGTTGACGGGTAGAGGTATCCATGGCAGCAGTTGGCTCATCTAAAAAGACAAGCTTTGGTCGCCCAATCAAGGTCAAGACAAAAGAGAAGAGACGCTTTTGCCCGCCTGACAATTTTTCTGCTAATTGCTCTTTCTGTTGCTGATTAAACTGCAATAGTTGATCGATTTCCTGATTGCTCAAGGAATTTGGATAAATTTTTTGAAAGAAAGCAATCAACTCTTTTACCTTTAGTTTCTGAACGATTACATTCTCTTGAGGGAGGTAGGATCTTGTATAGTCTAACTGAGAACTCGTTACTGGTAAACCTTTAATAGATACTTGACCGCTGGAGACCAATTTATCTCCGAGCAAACAGTCCAAGAGTGTGGTCTTTCCTGCTCCGTTTGGCCCAATCATGGCAACACATTCACCTTCAGCTATCTCAAAGGAAATATCCTTCAAAATAGCCTTACCCTTGATGTTTTTATGTAAGCCTTGTACCTTAATCATGTTCATAATATTCTCCTTTCAATCACTCCATTCCCATAGGGAAAACGACGAAAATCATAAATCCAAAACCCCAAGCACCACGGATGAATTGGTAAAGGAAGTCTTGATCAAACCAACCTGTAAACATTTCTACCAACCATACCAAGAGTGACAGACCAATAAAGAGATAGATAATCGCTTTTTTCATTCCTCAAACTCCTTTTTCACATCTGAGACTAATTTCAAACCTTCTCTAACAAGCCAAGACATCATTCCAAATCCAGCAAAGACCTCCCAAGGAAAATGGTAGAAATCCTCATCCAATCCCGAAAACATGAGATAGGTCATAACTCCTGCTGCTACTAAACTTACAGCGATAATCATTTTATTTCTTATCTCTTCTTCCTCCATTTGGTACTACAATTATAGTCTTTTGAAATCAGAGGAGATAGAAGCTTCTGTCACTAGAAAATATGACAAATGTCATAAAAAATTATGTTCAAAACAAGCAAGATACACTATACAATAAAACACAATTAGAAAAATCTAAGGCAACTTCCTCAAAAGAGATATCAAACCCAATTCACACCATAATGTAAACTAATACTTATTTAAAATCAAAAAAGTAGAAATTTTTATCAGGCAAACATATATATTATACGTTGAACAAAACCCTTCTATTGCTTTCTTAAAAATTTATAGGAGGCTAAATTTATAAGAGTTATATAATAAAATAAAATAAGAATCGAACAATTTAATTTTGGAATCCAAATCAATTTATAACAATATTTTAGAAGAGATGTTATACTATTCCAAATTCAATTTAATATAAAATCTGTTAAATTTCAATGTGGTTACCTAAACTACGGTATTTATTGAAAAGACTGGAGACAAAAAGTATACGCTGCCAAAATGAATTGCTGAAAATCAAAAAAGAGAGAACCAAACTGATTCTCTCTGAATGTATATAATATCTAGTTTTAAAAATAGAGACTCACATATCTCTGTAATGTATCGGGAAGACAGGATTCGAACCTGCGACACCTTGGTCCCAAACCAAGTACTCTACCAAGCTGAGCTACTTCCCGAGTTAAATAGAAAAATGCACCCTAGAGGAGTCGAACCTCTAACCGCCTGATTCGTAGTCAGGTACTCTATCCAGTTGAGCTAAGGGTGCTCATTAGTTTATGCCGAAGACCGGAAT
>NZ_VMML01000067.1:0-25207 GCF_013277175.1 Streptococcus sp. 3167
TTTATCCTCAGTTAGTTTATTTTTCGCTGTAGTTGTCGCTGCGGTTGTTACGGCATCTTCTGCCGCTTTCAAGGCTGCTTTGGCTGCGTTTACTTTCGCTAGCTCTGCTTGTACAGCTTCTGGTGCCGCATTGTCGTCCGCTATTACTTTTTTCGCTGCTTCCACTGCTTTATCCGCCGCTTCTTTTGCTTTAGTATATGCGTCAACTTTGCTTTGTGGCTTGTCATCTGTAGTTGGTTGACTTGCTACTTCGCTTGCTAAGTCGTTATTCGCTTGCGTTAGAGCTGTCTTGTCTGCTGGTTTCACCACATACGTTACTCTTACGTTTTCTGTACTTTGATCTGTATAAGTAACAACAACGTCAAGAGTATGGTTCCCTACTGTAGTTGGATACTGTGTTCCTTCTTTCAGTACAGCTGATGCTTTGTTAGCTACATCTACAGCAGCAAGTAACTCTGCATTTGTAGGATTTTCACCGATTACTTTTGTAATCGTCTTAGTCGTCGGAGCTGTGTGTTCTGGAATAGGATGATTTTGGTTATTTGCTTGAGATTCAACATCGCCATTTCCTCTAGTAGAGGCTGTTGTGATATTTGTATTCCTGTTCACTTTTGTATAGTCAAGTGTAACCTTACCATTTGCTAGACTGATACCATCTGGTAAGGTTGTTGAAGAGCTCCAATTATTTCCTCGTTTAACCAGTGTTACTGTGGCATTGGTATTTTGTTTGTTCTTATAAGTTAAGGTCACTTTTTCTGCATCTGTCGGTAATGTAACTTCTACATCTCCATTTTGACGTGTAGCACTAGTTGTTGCACTCGGTTGTTCAAACTTAGCCTTAATTCGTTTAGTCTCTGAAATTTTCGTTGCGCTAGAAGCTTTTACCGCAACTTCCGTCCCGTCTTTTACTAAACTTTTTGGAAGGGTAAAGCTATTGCCACTAGCTGTAATTCCTGCAACAGCACTCCATCCTTGATCAGTTTTTCTAAAATGTTGTGTTTCTGAACGATTACTAGTTTGATTATGATAAGTCAAATCAAACTCAGTAGCTTCCTGCGGTACAGTAATTACAACCGAACCATCTGGTTGGGCTATACCACTTACATCCTCTAATCTTCCTAAAACCTTAGTAGTAGCTGCTATACTAAAGTCAGAGCCGTCCTTCTGCTGCTTAACTGTAACTGTTGAACCTGCTTCTGCTGTTTCAGCTTGGATTAGGATTTTGCCCAGTCCATTTTCATCATTTATAATCGAAATTGTGCTATCTGCATTGGCGTCATCCTTATTCCAGTTGCTACCAGTTTTAGTAAAACCAACAGTTTTTTCTTGTCCAGTAGCATTTGTATACGTAAGCATAACCTTAGTAGCTTCGTCTTGACCTACCATTGATGTTACCGTTAGAGTTTCTTTATCTTGTGAGATAGTTGGAGATTGAGGCGCTTGGACCGTCACTTTTGTAACCAAGTCATCTCGTGAGATAAACTTACTTTCTGATCCGTCCTGACTTGTAACAGTTGCATTTCCATCGCTATCCACTGTAACAGTCGCTCCTGGGTTAGCAGCTTGTAGAGCCTTCTTAATCTTTTCAATATCTGAAGAATTTAGTTTCTCTGGATCGGTTACAGGTACTTTCTGCTCTGGGTTGACTAACGGTTTACGGTTCTTTGCAGCTTCTTTTTGCTCTTCTGTCAGCTCCAACAAATCTTTGTGGGAAATCAAGCCACTTGTTCCATCTGGTTGTACAACATAGGCATCTCCATTTTGCCCAACGTTTACAGTAGCACCAGGATTTTTCTCCTGAACCTTCTGAGTAATCTTCGTCAATTCCTCTTTGGTTAGCTTATTTGGATTAGCTACCTTCACTTTTTCAGTTGGTTTTTGGATTTCTTTTGGAGAAGTCGAATCATCTGCAGAATCTGCTTGCCCATTTTGTTTCACAAAATCACTGACAGCAGCTTCTTCCTCTTGTCCATCCGGTCTGGTCACCTGAACCTTACCATCATCTGTTATTTCAACTTTAAATCCTGGATTAGCATCTTCAATAGCTTTTTTTAGCTTATCTTTCTCGGTTTGATTTAGACTACCTGGATTTTCAACGGTAACTTTTTCTGCTGGGCTTACAAAGTCACGGCTAACTTCTGTAGGAAGTTCTAGTTTAAGCGATTCTGATAGTGGTGATACAAGATAGTCTAAAACAGGTTCATCTGTACCTTCCTTAACCACTGCCGTAACTAGACGAAGTTCCTCATTCCCCACCAATTCTTGTCTATACTTATCAGGAGTAAACTCAACTGTTCCATCCGCCTTAACATCACCACTAGCAAGAATAGTATAGCCAGTAGCTTTTTTAGGCTTATTATCAGAAGCACCTGTGCCTACAGCATCCACATCATTCCCACCTTTAACCAAGAAGGTTTTCAGTTTTGCTTTATCAGGAATATTTGCTGCTTCTCCTTTTGTTCCAGAGTTTGCTTTGATGACCGGTTTTCCTGTAGTCTTTCCTTTCAAACTCTCAGCTGTTGTTTCAAAAGTCGGTTTCGTAAATGGAATGTATAGATAGAGTTTTTCTGTATTTTTTAGATTATCTGCGGTTGTAACCGTAACAGTAATTTGATGGATACCTGAATTGTCTTTTTTAATATCTCCTGTTAATGGCATCGTACTAGTTAGAGGACCAACCTGATTCATTTCACCATGAACCAAGCCTGTTTTTTCTAAATTAGTTACTTCAATATTTTTGATAATCTGGCCAGCAGGGACTTGAACCAGTACTTGTAGTTGTTTTTCAGTATAATTGTCACGATATAGTGCTTTATACTTACCTTCCTCAAAGCTAGGAGCTGCTCCGCCCTCTCCACTTTGTCCAAACCCAATACGAATCTGACTCCTATCGTAGTTGGCTTCTTTAGCATCTGATGATTCAGACTCTAAGAGTGAAGTTCGCTTGCCTTCTGCAGTCAAATAAGACTGATCTGAAACACGTGACTTGACAGTATAAGAACCTTTTGTAATAACAACATTTTTGAAGGTTGCATTTCCATCATCACCAGCAATACTGGTTGCTACTTCTTTTCCGTCATGGTAGAGAACCATCTCTACACCTTTGGTTCCGTTAGTTGCAGTGATATCCTTTATCGTCCCTGCTTGCTTTTGCAAATCAGTATTTAAACTTGGTTTTTTCGGTTTCACAACAAAATTTAACTGAACCAATTCACCAGAACCGTCAGCAAAGATTCGCTCTACAAGATAAGATTTCACTCCCGGAGTATTGACGATAGTCTTTGCAACCTCTTGGTTGTTTTCAACTTTGACACCATCCTTAAAAAGATTATAAGAAGTTGGATGTGATTCAGCATTATCCCCTACCTTATCCCTATTTTTAAAGTAAGATTCAAGGTCAATGCCTCCATCGCTTTTAGCAATTAAAGATGAAGAGGTACCTGGAGTTGTTGATACATTATTATTTCTCGGCTGCCAAATTTGCCCTTGTACAATCTGATAGTAGCCATTCCCTTCCAACTGAGCCGGATACTTCTCAGCCTGGTCTCCTTCACCGGCAGCTCTACCGTACCACTGATTGACTAGCAAGCGATTAACTGATTTCCCTGACAGCCTAAACCCTTTAACACCCAAGGCGTAATAGAGATTACGGAAAGTCGTATCTGGGGAAGTCGTCTCAAAGGTCAAATGGTAGCTATCATCACGTCCTCCGTCCAAAGAGAAGGTGTAGACTTTCTCGGTTTCATTTTTGATACCAGAGTATTTAGAAGCTGCCTTTTTCTCAACTTCAGTTGGGAAGTTTTTATCAGCATGGTAGTAGAAACCTTTCTGCACCCACCAGTTAACTTCTTCCTTGGCTAAGCCATCCAGACTATCCGTCCGATAACCATAACCTCCACTTTTTGCTGCCGCTCCTGTTGATGCAACAGTCCCCTGCTTTTCATCACTAATTCCATCAGCTGATTGTAAGGCCTTTAGAATTTGATCCTCTCCGTTACCTGCATCTCCACTAGTAGCAGTGGTGCCACCAGTCCTATGATCATAACGAGAAATAGTTACTGAGTTTGCTTTTACAGTGTGGTTTTTAGGTAGGGTAAACCAAAAAGTATTTGATAAGTAGTGGTGTGGACCCCGTCCTACTTTTCCCTTATTGATATCAATCTCCCATTTAAAACCAGTTTCTGTTTTCTTGACTATCCCGTAGATAAAATCTTTCGCTTCCGGAATACGAAACTCTTTTCCGTCCCAATATGCTCTTGAACGTTGCGAACCATAGACATAGGTTCCACGGGCATAAGGTGAACCTGCATGTCCATCTTCTAAAAAGTAGTTGATCCCATCTACATAAGCATTACTTGGCACAGCTATGTAGCCTGAAGGAACTTCTTGTCTGCTTCCTCTTGAACGAGGTTGAATCGCTGTTGTCACCGGAGTGTTTAACGGTTGTTCATCCTGTTCTGTATCATCCTCATCATCGTCAAGTGGAATAGGGTCATAGTCAGACTGGCTGTCTTTGAGCACCCGAGGCTGAAGGACTCCAGTGCTGCTTGTTTTGGCTGCTATCGTGTCAGCAGATCCTGCCCTTTTCTCTCTCACCTGAGAACTTTCTTGAACAGACTCTGGCTGGCTAGAGTCTACTCCAGTAGTTTTAGGGGCAGCTACTGTCTGTCCTTGATTAGATCCTTCCGCTGACCTCCCTTGCCCTTTTATCTCCTTTGTGATCTTGCCTTCAGCAAGTTGCTCAAGTACAACCTCCTTCGACTCTCCCTCATCCGACTCCTGCAGAGCCCCATCAGGGTTACCATCAAATCCAGCGACCACGTCATTAGTTGTAGCTGAAGTGACTGTCTCACTCGCTGCTACTGCACCGTTGGCAAAAAACATCAATGCGGCAACCGCAACACTGGCGGCACCAAAGTGGTACTTACGAATGGAGTAACGGAAGACCTTTTCTCTGTTAGACTTTCTAAAATCCATAACTCTTTCTCCTTAAAGATATGATTGAAGAGAACATGTCATTTTCCTCTTCAATTGACAATAATATTAAATAGCAACTTACGACTATTTACCCCACTATACCTCCTATGAAGAGTATACAGTCTAGTAGCAATTATACCACCCCCCCCCCCCCCGAATTTTGCAAGGAAAAACATTTAATTTTTTCTGTTTTTAGAGTATTTTATGGTAAATTGTTATCTTTCTAATTATATGTATTGGATTTTTTGATTAAACTGCAAAAAACGAGGACTATTGTATTTTTTTATTTATAAAATTTCGGGTATAAGTTTTACAAAAAAATCCAGTCTCAACAATGTCTCAGAATCACATTTGTACTAGTGTAGTTTCAGTTTACCATAATTATACTAGTACAATTTTTCATTGTCTTCACCTTCTAACTAGATATGATGGAAAGGATTGGTCGATGCTTGGCTAGGTAAAATCTCTAGTTCCCAGCCTTTTTCCTCTTTCCATTGAGTAAGGAGTGCTGCGATTTTTTCCACAAACAGCACTTCGATATAGTGACCTGGATCCAATGCCAGCAAGCCATCAGACAACATATCCTGGGCAGTGTGGTAGTAAATATCACCAGTGATATAGACATCCGCTCCTTTAGCTAAAGCATCCTTATAGAATGACTGCCCGCTTCCACCACAGATGGCCACTCTTGAAATAGGCTTCTGCAAATCTCTCTCTTGATAATGCACCATTCGAAGGCTATCTAGGCCAAAGACTTGCTTGACACGCTGGGCCAAGTCCCAAAATGTCTGAGGCTGAATATTCCCAATACGACCAATTCCACATTCTGGACCTGTTTCCTGAAGATAAGTCGTCTCATCAATGCCTAGCATCTGGCAAAACCAGTCATTGAGCCCATTATCAACGATGTCAATATTGGTATGGCTGACATAAACTGCAATGTCATGCTTGATGAGGTCAATGTAAATCTGATTTTGCGGACGGCTGGCGACCAAGTCCTTGATGGGACGGAAAATCGGCGCGTGCTTGACAATAATCAAGTCCACACCCTTTTCAATGGCTTCAGCCACCGTTTCTTCACGAATATCGAGAGCCACCATGACCCTTTGGATATCCTTGTCCAAAGTGCCGATTTGCAGACCACGACTATCGCCCTCCATGGAAAATTCCTGAGGGCAAAAGGCTTCATATGCGTTAATTACTTCACTTGCTAGCATGGAGAACCTCCTTGATGGCTTGAATTTTATCTACTAGAACTTGACGTTCCTCCAGATTTTTTTCTGGAATTTGTCCGAGGGCAAACTCTAGCTTAACAGCTTCTTTTTGCCATTTTTGGACAAAGACTGGACTGACCTCTTTGCACAAGAAAGGTCCAAAGCGAACATCAATGGCTGATAGCTTCATTTGTCCTGCTTCCACCACCAAAATCTCGTAAAACTTGCCAGCTTCTTCTAGAATGCTTTCTGCCACAATCTGAAAACCATTGTCTTGCGACCAAATGCGCAAGTCGTCTTCACGATTATTGGGCTGGAGAATCAAACGCTCTACGTTAGCTAACTTGTCCAAGCCTTCTTCTAAAATCCTAGCAATCAAACGGCCGCCCATCCCTGCGATGGTAATGACAGACACTCGGTCTTCCTCTTCAAAAGCTGCCAAACCATTGGCTAAACGGACTTGGATTTTCTCCTTTAACCCGTGACTTTCAACATTTTTGACTGCAGATTGGTAGGGCCCGTCCACCACCTCACCTGCAATGGCACTTTTGATTTGTCCTCTCTCAACCAACTCGATGGGCAGATAAGCATGATCACTTCCCACATCTAATAAAATGGCTCCCTGTGGTACAAAGGAAGCTACCAATTCTAATCTCTTTGAAATCATCTTCTCTCACTTTCCAAACTCTATTACCTCTTATTATACCACATTTCGGCTGGCAATCTTGTACCTAAAAAGACCGCAATCCACAGATTGCAGCCTTTCTTTATTTTCTGGCTTGATAGCGACTAGTCAGGATGAAAATCACGGTAAAGACCAACATCATGATACCATAAACAGGTAGCGTTTGTCCTGTAAGTGTCGAAATTTCAAGCAATTTTTGAATTCTTGGGAAGAGAGCTGTGGCTAGGAAGCCTCCTACTGACCAAACAATCAAGAGGACACGCCATAGGGTAAATGGCATGCAGGCTCTAAATACGGATAAGAAACCAATAGACCCAAGCAGATAATAAAGTAGGGTTGAGATTTCTATCTCAGACCAACCTTGACTCGCTCCAAATATTTTCACAAACAGGACGCTGAACACAACCATGAGAGCACTTGGTAGAGCACGAAGCATGGATCTTCTGAGGAAATTTGGCTCAACAGGTTTGATATTTCGCTCAAAAGTCAGAACGAATGGTGGGAAACCTTCCACAAACTGGTCAATCATAGTAATCTGGATTGGAATGAAGGGGAAAATCAAGATCCATTCAGACCGTCCCAGAAGAGCACTGGCGATACAGATAACTGCGAGCAAGAATGAGTAGATGGTCTTTATCAAGAAAATCGGGGCGATATGGGCAATGTTATTGACCACACGACGACCTTCAAAGAGAATCTCAGGAACATCATTAAAGTCTGAGTTCAAGAGAACCAGATTGGCAATCTGACGAGTCGCTGGATCTCCCTCAGCCATTACGATGGAACAATCTGCCTCACGAAGGGCCAAGATATCATTAACCCCGTCCCCTGTCATAGCCGTTGTATGTCCTGATTTTTTCAGCGTTTGGATGATGAGTTTCTTTTGATGAGGGGAAACACGTCCGAAAATAGCTGTCTCCTCCGCCATGGCCATCAATTCCTCATCGATGATTTTCGAACAATCTACATAGCTATGGTAGTCCGCAAAACCAGCCTTCTGGGCAATGCTGGACACCGTAACGGGATTGTCACCAGAGATAATTTTGAGGCCCACTTCCTGAGAACGGAGATAGTCCAGCGTCTCTGCTGCTCCCTCTCGAATAGGGTCCAAGATTTCCAACAAGGCCAGAGCCTGAATATCAGAAGGTTTCTGTGGTTTGTGATGGTCTAATTTCTCCTGACTGAGAGCTAAGACCAAGACACGTGAACCTCTCTCCAAGGCCTCTCTGGCTTCTGGGACTTCAGAGTCCAGCAACATCTCAGGTGCCCCTAAGAAAACTGTCCCCAAACATTCTAACTCCATGGCTCCCCACTTGCGGTCGCTGGAGAAGGGAAGCTTGGAAATCATAGGATAAGTAACTTCTCCCACAAAACGCTGTCGAATGGCTTGGGCAGTTGGATTCTTATCCTCACTATGAGCCATATAGCTGGCCAAGATGCTAGCAAGCGCTGACTCTCCATACTCTTCGGTCAAAGGAAGAACAGCCTCCACCTGCATCTTTCCTTGAGTGATGGTACCCGTCTTGTCCAGACAGAGCATATCCACGCGCGCCAAGGTCTCAACAGAGTACATCTCCTGCACCAAGACCTTTTTCAAGCCCAGCTTAATCACTGCAGCCAAGAGCGAAGTAATGGTCAAAAGGGCAATTCCCTTGGGCAACATTCCCAGAAGTGCTGTCGACGAGTTTACAACGGAAGACTTGAGAGGCAGGCCTTTTAAAAGCAAGGCTTCTAGCAAGAGAGCTAGACCAAAAGGAATGATAATCTTCCCAGTAAAACCAGCTAGCTTGTCCAGCGATTTCATGATACGAGAGTTGATGGGTTTAACGGTCTTGGCTTCCAGCATGAGTTTGGCAGCATAGTTCTCAGATCCAACATGGTGAACTTGAGCTGAAACTGCCCCACTGGCTAAGAAACTTCCTGACAAAAGCAAGGCATCCACTTCCTTTTGTACCAAATCACTTTCCCCCGTCAACATGGCTTCATTGACTTCCGCAAAGCCTTCCAAAACTAAGGCATCACTGGGAATCTGCTCTCCAGCAGACAGACGAATGACATCTCCTAACACCAATTCTTCAGGATTCAGAGCCACTTCTTGGCCATCACGAATAGTCTTGACCTTTTCCTTGGTCATGAGATTGAGCCTGTCCACCATGTGTTTGGCCCGTAGCTCGGTCACAATTCCAGAAAAAGCGTTAAAGCAGATAACAGCAAAGAAGACCAGATTGCTCCAAGCCTGCACAAAGGCAAGGGCCAAAGCAATGGCAAAGTTCAAAGCGTTAAAAAGGGTAAAGACATTTCGTTTGATGATTTGCCAAGTGCTGGTACTGGCCGAAGCAGTAAAATCATTGACCAAGCCCTTAGTCTGTCTTTCCTTGACTTCTCTTTGGGTTAATCCCATAATCTTATTTTTATCCATAAATTCTATCATATCATTTTTTCTAAAAGAATTCTAATCTCATCCCAAATATGCATCTAGTCAAGGGAAAAGTTTGCCAGCCCTCCTTTGATAAGGTATAATAATAACAAGAAAACAATCGAAGGAGATCGCATGTTTTATACTTATTTGCGTGGATTAGTTGTATTGCTCTTATGGTCCATCAATGGCAATGCCCACTATCATAATACTGATAAAATTCCTAATCAAGATGAAAATTATATTTTGGTTGCGCCTCACCGCACTTGGTGGGATCCAGTTTATATGGCCTTTGCGACCAAGCCAAAACAGTTTATCTTTATGGCAAAAAAAGAACTCTTTACCAACCGTATCTTTGGCTGGTGGATTCGTATGTGTGGCGCCTTTCCTATCGACCGTGAAAATCCTAGCGCCTCAGCCATCAAATACCCTATCAATGTTCTCAAAAAAAGTGACCGCTCTCTCATCATGTTTCCAAGTGGGAGCCGTCACTCAAACGATGTCAAGGGGGGCGTAGCTCTGATTGCCAAAATGGCCAAGGTCCGTATCATGCCGGTTACCTACACCGGTCCCATGACTTTGAAGGGCTTGATTAGCCGTGAACGTGTCGATATGAACTTTGGAAATCCAATCGATATCTCAGATATCAAGAAAATGAATGATGAAGGCATTGAAACAGTCGCCAATCGTATTCAAACAGAATTCCAACGTCTGGACGAAGAAACGAAACAATGGCACAATGATAAAAAACCAAATCCACTCTGGTGGTTTATCCGCATTCCTGCCCTCATCCTTGCTATTATACTCGCTATCCTAACCATCATCTTTAGCTTTCTCGCAAGCTTCATCTGGAACCCAGATAAGAAAAGAGAAGAACTTGCATAGAAGAAATGAACCTTGGCCAAACAGCTAAGGTTTTCATTTATATAGTAGATTGGAACTAGAATAGTACACCTCTACTTCTAAAACATTTTTAGAAATCGATTTGACTGTCCTGATCGATTTGTCCTGCTTTTGTTTCATTTTACTATATTTATAAGAATCTCCTAATCAAATCAAAAGCCACTCTACAATAGAGTAACTTTAAGATTGTCCATTTATACTCAATGAAAAAGCCCTCTGAAAATCAGAGAGCTGATTTTCAGAGGGCTAAAATCCTAGTGAAACAAAAAAATCTCCACGATCAGAAAAGTCTCTATCGTGCCATTTTCATACATGATGTATAGTCCAAGTAGAATGAATACTAAGGGCACAATGATTCGCTCGTATTTTTCAATTGTCTCGAATATTAACGGAATAGAGGATAACACCCGACTAATCTCGCAAAAGATAATTATGCCGATTACAAACACAAGCAAGGCCACGAGGGTCTGTGACCAATCTAACGAAGCAAAATAAGGTATATAGATACCTAAATTATCTCCGCCAGACGCAATTGTCAGCAATGTAACTGTCCAAAACAGTTGATTTGCCTTGCTTTGTTCTAATCTTTCAATAATTTCTTCCTCTTCTTCTTCCGCATCTTCTCCAACAATTGCAAAGCGAATCCCTAAATAGATAGGGATTAAACCAAGCAATCCAACCATCCATTCTTCAGGCACGAAATTAACGACATAAGCAGCAACTAAACTCGCCCCTACAAGTAAGCCTGTGCCTAGATATTGCCCCGCATAAATATGCCATTTCTGTTTATTCTGTGATAGCTGTGCAAATAAAATAATTAAAATAATTAAATAATCGATACTGGTAGAAATATAAACACCAATAGCAGATATGATTGTCTGTCCCATAAAAAAACCTCCTGTATTAGTCAGTAATAAATCAGCAGATTTTAGGAGAGCACAGACACATTAATTTAGCTATCGCTAGTGGGTAATGTCGAACGTAGGAAAGCATTTTACTCCTCCTCAAAACGTAGTTACAAAGTAATTTCTAACTGGAATTCAGTGACTACTTCCATGTAAAGTATAACATACTATACTTTACTTTGTAAAGAGTGGGCTCTTCTAGGGGGCTTGCAGACAGCTACTCGGCTTGAAAAGCCGAGTAACTGCGCACCTTTATGGTGTAATTAGCTGATACCATTTGAGGTTTTTGTAGTCTCCAAAATTGTTACCGATAAAACCTCAATAAAAAAGCCCTCTGAAGTCAGAGAGCTGATTTTAGCCCGGGCTAAAATCCTAGTGAAAAAGATGAAACTCCTTGTGCTCATCGAACACTGTGTCATTTCCCTATTTTCATACGGATTTTTGACGCCCTTAGCATCATGATTCTTGCTAGATCAATCGTTTATAGACGAGGCGAAGATCGTACGAAACTTTCAGTGAAACAAAAAAAATCTCCCCGAAGGGAGAAAAGCTGGTTTATTTTACCTTACAGTGCTAGGAACCGTAACCGAAGATTATACTTGAGTATAGCGAGGTAAGGTGACAACGCAAAAAAGCTACCCAATTTAGAGTAGCTTTATTATCAAGATATGCTCAATTGAACACGGCCTAAGCACTTGGCAAAAAAGATAAAATCTCCTAGAAACTGAAGTTTCTTCGTCAATTTTCCTATTTTTGCTTTGTGCTTTTGACGGCCTTTGTATCTTGAATTAGCGACGAAGTCCTAGAGAGTTGATCAACTCACGGTAACGGTTAACGTCGTTTTTACGCAAGTATGCAAGCAAGTTACGACGGCGACCGATTTTTTTCATCAATCCACGGTAAGTAGCGTGGTCTTTTTTGTGTTGTTTGATGTGTTCGTTAAGGTGGTTGATTTCCCAAGTAAGGACAGCAACTTGAACCTCTACTGAACCTGTATCACCTTCGTGACGTGCATATTGTGCAATGATTTCATTTTTTTTCTCTTTTGAGATTGCCATGATGTTTCTCCTTTTTATTTGGCTTCATCCGAGTGACAGGTTGGCATGCCTGTAACCAAGAAGAAGTTATTTGTCTTTACGACAATCCCTATTCTACCAATAACTAACTTCTTTGTCAACAGATTTACTTTCTTGTTTTAAACATGCTATAATAATCATAGCAAGAGATTTAAGTTGTCTGTTTTTTTAAAACGAGCTGATTATCATGCCTAGATTCTATTCCCATCTCCCCCACTATCTGGTCATCTTTTTCTTTTATTGGCCTCTTTATGAATTATTTTCACTGCTCTCATCCGGTCCCAATCTGCTAGGACTCATCTTCTAAATATCTTTATCTTTTCTCCGTTAGTAACCTTCATCGTTTCTCTTCTTTACGGTTACCGTTTCCCTTTTTCCCTTTTGACATTGGATTGCTCTTTTGCTTTACTATCATTTCTTTCCACGATTTTAGCATTGTCTACTTTTTAGCCTATGGAACCTTTGCTCTGGTCGGCATGGCTTCCGGTATTGGTATCAAGCATATTCTGCAAAAATGAAAAACAAAAAACTTTCACAAAATCCTTGAAAAATCTCACAATCATGCTATAATAATCCATAGAGACAAGTCACTTAGTCCCTTTCTACTAGAGAGTGCGTGGTTGCTGAGAACGCATAGAAAGACTATACTGATACTACTCTTGAGTTTTTTATGAAAACATAAAACGGTGGCCACGTTAGAGCCAATCAGAGGTGTCCCTCTCTTTTGAGGTACATAAATGAAGGTGGAACCACGTTGCGACGTCCTTTCTAGGACGTCGCTTTTTGTTTCTCTTTGCTTTTTGTTTCTCTTTATTTAAGACTGCGAAATAGGGAAACACTTCTGCTTTAGAAATAATGGATAACCAATATAAGGAGAACATCATGATTAACATTACTTTCCCCGATGGCGCTGTTCGTGAATTCGAATCTGGCGTTACAACTTTTGAAATTGCCCAATCTATCAGCAATTCCCTAGCTAAAAAAGCCTTGGCTGGTAAATTCAACGGCAAACTCATCGACACTACTCGTGCTATCACTGAAGATGGAAGCATCGAAATTGTAACACCTGATCACGAAGATGCCCTTCCAATCTTGCGTCACTCAGCAGCTCACTTGTTCGCCCAAGCAGCTCGTCGTCTTTTCCCAGACATTCACTTGGGAGTTGGTCCAGCCATCGAAGATGGTTTCTACTACGATACTGACAACACAGCTGGTCAAATCTCTAACGAAGACCTTCCTCGTATCGAAGAAGAAATGCAAAAAATCGTCAAAGAAAACTTCCCATCTATTCGTGAAGAAGTGACTAAAGACGAGGCACGTGAAATCTTCAAAAATGACCCTTACAAGTTGGAATTGATTGAAGAACACTCAGAAGACGAAGGCGGTTTGACTATCTATCGTCAGGGTGAATATGTAGACCTCTGCCGTGGACCTCACGTTCCATCAACAGGTCGTATCCAAATCTTCCACCTTCTCCATGTAGCTGGTGCTTACTGGCGTGGAAATAGCGACAACGCTATGATGCAACGTATCTACGGGACAGCTTGGTTTGATAAGAAAGACTTGAAAAACTACCTTCAAATGCGTGAAGAAGCTAAGGAACGTGACCACCGTAAACTTGGTAAAGAGCTTGACCTCTTTATGATTTCACAAGAAGTGGGACAAGGACTTCCATTCTGGTTGCCAAATGGTGCGACTATTCGTCGTGAGTTGGAACGCTACATCGTTGACAAAGAGTTGGCTTCTGGATACCAACACGTTTATACTCCACCACTTGCTTCTGTTGAACTTTACAAGACTTCTGGTCACTGGGATCATTACCAAGAAGACATATTCCCAACTATGGACATGGGTGACGGGGAAGAATTTGTCCTTCGTCCAATGAACTGCCCACACCACATCCAAGTCTTCAAACACCATGTTCACTCTTACCGTGAGTTGCCAATCCGTATCGCTGAAATCGGTATGATGCACCGTTATGAAAAATCTGGTGCCCTCACTGGTCTTCAACGTGTGCGTGAAATGTCTCTCAACGACGGTCACCTTTTCGTTACTCCAGAACAAATCCAAGAAGAATTCCAACGTGCTCTTCAGTTGATTATCGATGTTTACGGAGACTTCAACTTGAATGAGTACCGCTTCCGTCTCTCTCTTCGCGACCCTCAAGATACTCACAAGTACTTTGACAACGATGAGATGTGGGAAAATGCTCAAACTATGCTTCGTGCAGCTCTTGATGAAATGGGCGTGGACTACTTTGAAGCCGAAGGCGAAGCAGCCTTCTACGGACCAAAATTGGATATTCAAGTTAAGACCGCTCTTGGAAAAGAAGAAACTCTTTCTACTATCCAACTTGACTTCTTGCTTCCAGAACGCTTCGACCTCAAATACATCGGAGCTGATGGTGAAGAGCACCGTCCAGTGATGATCCACCGTGGGGTTATCTCAACTATGGAACGCTTCACAGCTATCTTGATTGAGAACTACAAGGGGGCCTTCCCAACATGGCTGGCACCACACCAAGTAACCCTCATCCCAGTATCTAACGAAAAACACGTGGACTACGCTTGGGAAGTAGCCAAGAAACTCCGTGACCGCGGTGTCCGTGCAGACGTAGATGAGCGCAATGAAAAAATGCAGTTCAAGATCCGCGCTTCACAAACCAGCAAGATTCCTTACCAATTAATTGTTGGAGACAAAGAAATGGAAGACGAAACAGTCAACGTTCGTCGCTATGGCCAAAAAGAAACACAAACTGTCTCAGTTGATGATTTTGTTGGAGCTATCCTAGCTGATATAGCCAACAAATCACGCGTTGAGAAATAAGAACCTAGCATAAAAGCCTCCAGTCCGGAGGCTTTTTCGTCTATTCTCACTCAAGGACTAGATTCACTTGAGCAAACTGAATCCGCGCTATCGTTCCTTTTCCGACCTCAGACTCGATACGAATCTGGTGACCCAGTTCTTCAGAAATTTTCTTAGATAGGTAAAGTCCAAGTCCAGATGACTGCTGGGTTAGGCGTCCATTATACCCTGAAAAGCCACGTTCAAAGACTCGGAGGACATCACTGTTTTTTATCCCGATTCCCGTATCCTTGATACAAAGCTCTTGCCCGTCCATATAAATCTCCAGACCACCTTCCTTGGTGTACTTGAGACTGTTTGAGATAATTTGCTCAATAACCACTAGTAGCCACTTTTTATCCGTCACGATTTCTTTATCAAGGTCATGTAGATTGACATTTAGGCCTTTTTGAATAAAGAAAAGAGCATATTTACGAATTATTTCCTTGACCAAATCCTCAATTTGAACCTGCTTTAAGACCAAATCATCATGGAAACTTTCTAAACGCAGGTACTGTAAGACTAGATTGGTATAGGAATCGATTTTGAAAATTTCCTGTTCTAACTGCTGCTTCAGTTGGCGGTCAGCTACTTCTGCAACTAAGAGTTGACTGGCTGCAATGGGGGTCTTAATCTGATGGACCCACAAGGTATAGTAATCCAGCAAATCCGTCAGTTTTCTTTCTGAATCTGACCTCTGCTGATAGAGTTCCATCTCACGCGCCTCTAATTTTTCAGCCAAGGCTCTTTCCAAAGGAGACTGAGCTTCCCTCTCCCCATAGAGAATTTCCTGACGATAGACCTGCGTTTCCACCAATATGTCCCAAGTGAAAAATAAGATGGTTACAAAGCAACACAAGAGGAAAAAGTAGAGAAAGTAAGTTCCCAAACTGGCAAATAAAAACTGAAAGAGCAAAATCAGAAATGCTAAAGCAAGCAGATAGACAAACAGACGACTACGGGAGCGCAGATAGGCTAGAAAAAATTGTTTCCAATCAAGCATGCTTCAGTCCGTACCCTATCCCTTTCTTGGTCTCGATAAATCCTACCAAGCCCTGCTCTTCCAATTTTTTACGCAAACGAGCCACATTGACAGAGAGGGTATTATCATCAATGAAAAAGTCACTGTTCCAAAGTTCCCGCATGAGGTCGTCACGCGCTACAATATTGCCTGCATGCTCAAATAACACGCGTAAAATCTGGAATTCGTTCTTGGTCAAATTCAAGACTTGCCCTTGATAATGTAAATCCATGGATTTGGTATTGAGGATAACACCAGCATATTCCAGTAAACTCTCGTCACGCCCGAACTCATAGGAACGACGCAGCAAGCCCTGAACCTTGGCTAAAAGAACCTGCTGGTCAAAAGGTTTGGTCACAAAGTCATCCGCCCCCATATTGATTGCCATGACAATATCCATAGCCTGGTCTCTCGAAGACAGAAACATGATAGGCACCTTGGAAATCTTGCGAATTTCCTGACACCAGTGATAACCATTAAACAAGGGCAGCCCAATATCCATGAGGACCAGATGAGGTTCCGATTGGACAAAAAGACTCAAAACTTCCATAAAGTCTTCTACCAAGACCACTTCAAATCCCCATTCAGAGAGCATTTTCCCGACCTGTTGACGAATAACCTGATCATCTTCTACTAGTAAAATCTTGTGCATGCGCTCCTCCTTTTCTATTATTATAACAGATTTTTCCATGCTCGAATGTCTGAAATTGAATTTGACATAGCTTGTTTTTAGCCAACAAAGTGCAACAATCCTACTAGCTAATTTGAGGGAAATTTGATAAGATAAAGAAAAGAAAGGAGTTCTTATGGCCAATATTTTTGATTACCTGAAAGATGTCGCATACGATTCCTTTTACGACTTTCCATTGAATGAGTTAGACATTCTAGCCTTAACAGAAGCTACCTACCTCTCCTTTGATAATCTGGTCTCCACAAGTCCTCAGCGACTTTTAGACCTGGCTCCTCAGGTTCCAAGGAATCCTAACATGTTGACCAGCAAAAATCGCCTCCAGCTATTAGATGAGCTAGCTCAACACAAACGCTTCAAAAATTGTAAACTCTCTCATTTTATCAACGACATTGACCCTGAACTGCAAAAGCAGTTTGCGGCTATGACCTACCGCCTCACTCTCGATACCTATCTGATTGTCTTTCGTGGGACTGATGACAGTATCATTGGCTGGAAGGAAGATTTCCACCTGACCTATATGAAGGAAATTCCTGCTCAAAAGCACGCCCTTCGCTATTTAAAGAACTTTTTTGCCCACCATCCTAATCAAAATGTCATTCTGGCTGGACATTCCAAGGGAGGAAATCTAGCCATCTATGCTGCTAGTCAAATTGAACAAAGTTTACAGGATCAAATCACAGCAGTTTATACCTTTGATGCGCCTGGTCTCCATAAAGAACTGACACAAACCGAGGGCTATCAAAGGCTAATGGATAGAACCAAGGTCTTCATCCCACAAGGTTCCATCATCGGTATGATGCTGGAAATCCCTAACCAGCAAATCATCGTGCACAGTACTACCTTGGGTGGTATCGCCCAGCACGATACCTTTAGTTGGCAGATTGAGGACAAGCACTTCGTCCAGCTGGATAAGACCAACAGTGATAGCCGACAAGTCGACACAACCTTCAAGGAGTGGGTGGCCACAGTCCCTGACGAGGAACTCCAGCTCTATTTCGACCTCTTCTTTGGCACCATTCTTGATTCTGGTATTACTTCTATCAATGACCTATCTTCCTTAAAGGCGATTGAACACATTCATCATCTCTTTGTCCAAGCGTAATCCCTCACTCCAGAAGAAAGGGAAACCATGGGACGCCTCACTCAATTATTGATTGATACCCGTTACCAAGCATGGAAGAATAGATAAAAAGCTTATGAAAAGGTAATACTCTTCGAAAATCTCTTCAAACCACGTCAGCGTCGCCTTACCGTATATATGTGACTGACTTTGTCAGTCTTATCTACAACCTCAAAGCGGTGCTTTGAGCAACCTGCGGCTAGCTTCCTAGTTTGCTTTTTGATTTTCATTGAGTATAAAAACCTTCTCATAAGCTTTTCTTGTTTTAAAGAAAAAATTACTCCTTCATCTGACTCTCTGCATCGGCCACGACTTGCTCTAAACTGGTCTGACCAAGTTCAGCCTCCATAGCCAGCTGGATTCTCTCCAATTTTTGATCCAAAACATCATGAATATGAGCTCCAACTGGACAATTTGGATTCGGATTGTCATGGAAACTGAAGAGTTGACCTGTCTTACCAAGACACTCAACCGCTTGATAAACATCTAATAGACTAATGTCCTTGAGATCCTTGACAATCTCTGTTCCCCCTGTTCCACGCGCGACTGAAATCAGCTCTGCCTTCTTCAACTGGGACAAGGTTTTTCTGATAATGACAGGATTGACCCCGACACTAGCAGCTAAAAAATCACTGGTCACCTTGCTTTCCTTCCCCTTGAGGGCAATGATTATCAGCATATGAGTCGCAATGGTAAATCTACTTGGAATTTGCATCCTCTTCTCCTTTTTACGAGACATCCCTGCCTCTACTCTTCTTTTTCTTTTATTATACCCTTTTTAGTTGTAATGTCAATCATTACCACCTTTCAACCAGGCATCTAACTCCCTATCGTATCCCTCTTTCTGGGCCAATTCTCTCAGAAATTCCTGATTATGAGTATGATGGATACCATTGACCAGACTTTCATAATAAACCTCAAAATAGGGAAGTTTCAGGTCTTTAGCCCGCTGCAATTCAGCTGCCACATCGTAGTCTACCCGTCGGAAGTTCATATCTACCAAGCCCTTGTCATCAAACTCCAAAATCATATACTGGGCCCGCAAGTCCTTCCGCAACTGAGCATCTAGAAAGAAAGGCTGCCCAATCGAACCCGGATTAACAATCAATTGCCCACCAGTACCGTAACGAAGCAACTGCTGGTGAATATGACCATAAACAGCAATATCACAAGGTGGATTGGTCACCAAGCGGTCAAAATCCTCTTGCGCTCCAGTATGAATCAACTCACGCCCCCAATTCTTATCAGGTAGATGATGGCTAATTCCCACCGTCAAAGCCCCAAACTGACGATGAAGCTGGAGTGGTTGATTGTGGAGCAATTCGATTTCTTCTAGGGAAATTTCCTCTAAAACATATTGGCACTGGCGCAAGAGATAGCGTTGACTGGGACGAGTACTATCCAATTCCTTGCGGACACCATGCCAAAGACTGTCTTCCCAGTTTCCCAAAACTCTAGCTGTAATCGGTAGTTGAGCCAACAAGTCCAAAATCCTTCTACGCCCTGTCCCTGGCATGAGAATGTCTCCCAAAAGCCAGTATTCATCCACTCCTAGCTGCCGAGCATCTGCCAAAACAGCCTCTAAAGCAGTGGTATTTCCATGAATATCTGAAAGAAGAGCTATTTTCGTCATATCCATCTCCTCGTTTTTTCTCTTGCAATAAGTATAACATAAAAAGTCACAGCTAGAGAAATCTAGCTTTTTTTGATATACTAGATAAAGATATTAGACAAGAGGAAACGAATGACCCCAAATAAAGAAGATTATCTAAAATGTATTTATGAAATTGGCATAGACCTGTATAAAATCACCAACAAGGAAATTGCTGCCCGCATGCAAGTCTCTCCCCCTGCCGTAACTGAAATGATCAAACGGATGAAGAGTGAAAACCTCATCCTAAAGGACAAGGAATGTGGCTATCTACTGACTGACCTCGGCCTCAAACTGGTCTCTGAGCTCTATCGTAAGCACCGCTTGATTGAAGTTTTTCTAGTTCATCATTTAGACTATACAAGTGACCAGATTCACGAGGAAGCTGAGGTCTTGGAACACACTGTCTCTGACCTGTTCGTGGAAAGACTAGATAAACTGCTAGGTTTCCCTAAAACCTGCCCCCACGGAGGAACTATTCCTGCCAAGGGAGAACTCCTCGTTGAAATCAATAACCTGCCACTAGCTGACATCAAGGAAGCTGGCGCCTACCGCCTGACTCGGGTGCACGATAGCTTTGACATTCTCAGTTATCTGGACAAGCACTCACTTCACATCGGTGATTCGCTCCAAGTCAAGCAGTTTGATGGCTTCAGCAACACCTTCACTATCCTTAATAAAAACAATGATTTACAAGTGAATATGGACATTGCCAAACAACTCTATGTCGAGAAAATCAACTAATTTCTCAAGTACCCCAACCAACCCTGAAAGTTTGATTTTCAGGGTTTTCTTATCTATTTTGTATATCAAAAACGATAGTAAGCGCTTCCATAATCCAACTAAATATTGTATAATAATTATATAAACTATTCCGTCACTAACAGAGGAAAAAAGGAGGTTTTATCATGAAAAACATCATATACATCAAAACCATTCAACTCCTTGTCATTGATGGAATCATGCTGGCATTTTTGACATTTAAAGAAGGGCTTACTTGGGATTGGATTTTAATTTATAGCGGTTGGCTCATTTTCTTTCATCCTGTGCTATTGACCTATCTTTCTAACCAGCTTTGTGACCACTTTAGTCAACTCTATTCCCAGATTAGACCGAGATTCTGGCGATTTGCCTTACAAATCCTCCTATGGGATAGCCTGATGATTCTCTCCTTGATATGTTTAAGTGGTACCCCACTTTTCCTTCAGGGGACTCTCCTCATCCTAGGACATCTCATCCCTTCCTATCGCACCTGCCAAATCCTGAAACAAGACTTTCCCCAAGCCTATCAAGCACCGATTTCTTTTGGAGTATTTTATGATAGATGAGAAAAACCAAGCCGGCTGGGCTTGATCTTTCTTATCTATTTTTAGTATCTAGGATAATGGTAACTGGCCCATCATTGACCAGCTCAACCTGCATATCCGCTCCAAAGATACCTATCTGAACAGGCACTTCTTGCGCTAGTTTTTGGTTGAAAACATCATAGAAGTCTGATGCCATATCAGGTTTGGCTGCTTCTGTAAAGGCTGGACGATTGCCTTTCTTGGTATCCGCAAAGAGGGTAAACTGGGAAATAGAAAGGATTTCTCCTTCAATATCTTTGACAGATAGGTTCATCCTGCCTTCTGCATCTGAAAAAATCCGAATATTGACCAGTTTTCTCACAGCATAGTCCAAATCTTCCTCTTGGCCCTCTGGTCCAACACCAACCAGCAATAAGAGCCCCTGATTGATTTTTCCCTGAACCTGACCTTCGATACTGACTTGGGCTTTTTTAACACGTTGGATAATGATTTTCATAATAGCCTTTCTAGTAAGAACTCAGACAATTAACCGTTGGTTCGTTTGACAGAGTAAACTTCTGGCACACTCTTAATCTTGTCCACAACCGTAGTCAGCGTCGAGAGGTTGGTAATGCCAAAGGACACATGGATATTGGCAAATTTCATATCCTTGGTTGGTTGGGCATTGACTGTTGAAATATTCTTGGTTGTGTTTGAGAGAACTTGCAGTACATCGTTCAACAATCCTGTACGGTTGAGGCCATAAATATCAATATGAGCCATATACTCTTTATTTGAGCTAGAGTACTGACCTTCCCACTCCACATCAAGGAGACGTTGCTCGTAGTTTTCTTGGGCGCGCAGGTTCATACAGTCCACACGGTGAATAGCCACACCACGACCCTTGGTAATGTAGCCGACAATATCATCACCAGGCACGGGGTTACAACACTTGGCAATCCGCACTAGGAGACCAGAAGCACCTTCAATGACCACACCACCTTCATGCTTGACCTTGAGGGTTTCTTTATTTTCAACCTTGACCTCGCCACCTTTGACAAGTTCTTCTGCCTCAGCCTTGGCCTTGGCACGTTCTTCTTCACGACGTTCCTTTTCAGTCAGACGATTAAAGACAGTAATAGCACCGATTTCCCCAAAACCAATGGCCGCAAAGAGGGAGTCTTCTGTCTTGTAGCTGGTCTTTTGCAGGACTTGGTCCATATGACGCTTGTCCATAAATTTATTGGCCACATAACCATTTTCTTGGAACTGGGTCATCAACATTTCACGACCCTTATTAACAGATAATTCCTTATCTTGGTTTTTAAAAAACTGACGAATCTTGTTGCGCGCCTTGCTGGTCTTGACCATATTGAGCCAGTCGCGGCTAGGTCCAAAGGAGTTGGGGTTGGTGACAATTTCAACCTGATCCCCTGTTTTGAGCTTGGTTGTCAGTGGAACCATACGGCCGTTGACCTTGGCACCAGTCGCTTTTTCACCGACTTTAGTATGGATTTCATAAGCAAAGTCAATAGGTCCTGAATCTTTTGGAAGAGAACGGACAGCTCCATCTGGTGTAAAGACGTAAATCTCCTCAGCCAGATAGTTTTCCTTAACAGAGTCCACAAATTCCTTGGCATCATCAGCCTGATCTTGAAGCTCCATCATCTCCTTGATCCAGTTCATCCCAATAGCAGACTCCTTGCTGTTAACCTGCCCCTTAACGCCTTTCTTATAAGCCCAGTGAGCCGCAACCCCGTACTCAGCCACCTCGTGCATGGCCTTGGTCCGAATTTGGAATTCAATCGGCCCTTTTGGCCCATAGACAGTCGTATGGATAGACTGGTAACCATTTGCCTTGCGGTTAGCGATGTAGTCCTTAAAGCGACCAGGCATGGGTTTCCAAAGCTCATGCACATAACCAAGCATGGCATAAACATCACTTTGGGTATCCAAAATACAACGAATGGCAATCAGGTCATAGATTTCCTCAAACCGTTTTCTCTTGTCCTGCATTTTGCGGAAAATTGAGTAAATATGCTTGGGACGACCATAAATCTTCCCTTTCAAGTGACGATCTATCGTATACTCCTCTAATTTTGTGACTACCTCATCCACCAAGGCTTCACGCTCTCTGCGCTTTTCCTTCATCATATTGGTAATCTTGTAAAACTCTGTCGGGTTGAGATAACGGAAAGACAGGTCTTCCAATTCCCATTTGACACTGGAAATCCCCAAACGGTGAGCAAGTGGGGCATAGATTTCCATAGTTTCTTTGGAAATGCGCTCCTGCTTGTCTTTTCGAAGATGTTTCAGGGTTCGCATATTGTGCAAGCGGTCAGACAGTTTGACCAAGATAACGCGGATGTCCTCAGACATGGCCATGAGCATCTTGCGATGATTTTCAGCCAACTGCTCTTCGTGAGACTTGTACTCGACCTTGCCAAGCTTGGTGACTCCGTCAACAATCACGCGCACATCGGGACCAAACTCTCTTTCCAAATCGTCCAAGGTCGCATCTGTATCTTCCACCACATCATGCAAGAAACCACAAGCTACCGTTACAGCATCCAGCTTGAGTTTGGCTAGAATACCTGCCACTTGAATAGGGTGAATGATATAAGGCTCGCCTGATTTGCGGTATTGACCACTATGACAATCCACCGCATAGACCAAGGCCTTATGGACAAAATGGACATCCTCTTCCGTTAAATATTCTTTGGTTAAAGCGACAACTTCTTCGCCTGTTAAATTCACTTCTTTTGGCATCTCTACTCTCCAATTCTTCCTACCATTTTATCACTTTTTTAAGAATATGAAAACTAGATTGGAACAGAATAAGAAAAAAATAATTCAGAATTGCTTGATAATTCTGAATTATCGGTCCATAATATACTACGAAGTTAGATTTTAAACTTAGGTGATAGAAGGAGAGATAGAAGAACGGAAACCATATTGTAACCCAAAGACTTTTTGACTTCCCCAATTCCATTGAAGATACGAAAGATAAACGGTGGAACTCGTGTCACATACACTGGTACCTTGACTGGATTTTGGAATTAATACTCAATGAAAATCAAAGAGCAAACTAGGAAACTAGCCGCAGGTTGCTCAAAGCACCGCTTTGAGGTTGTGGATAGAACTGACGAAGTCAGTAACCATATATACGGCAAGGTGACGCTGACGTAGTTTGAAGAGATTTTCGAAGAGTATAAAAATCCTCAAGATACTTTCTTCTATCCTTTAGTTTATAAGGAGAACACCTATGAAAAAAGCTGCTATTTCTATCTTTGCTCTCCTAGTGTTAGGAGTTAGCTGCCTGTTTCTATTCAGCCAGCAAAGTTATAAAAAAACAGTCGTTCAATACTATGCTAACGACCAGAACCTGCCCAATAGGATAACTTATAGTGAATATAGCGACAAATGAGAAGCCAACTACGGTGGCACTCTAAACATCACATCTATCAAACAAGCTAGTGACGGAGTTTATGCAACCTATGAAGGGCAATTGACACCTTTCCAATAGTGATAAATTGAGAACCAGCCTGTCTTCATCTAGTCATGCTGGTTTTTAAGTTCATTCTAAATCCTTACCTATTCTCCCTAACTGTGCTATACTTAATTTAGTACATTCTTTGAGATTGGAGATAAAATGAAAATCCATAAAACTGTGAATCCTGTTGCCTATGAAAACACCTATTACCTGGAAGGTGAAAAACACCTCATCGTTGTAGATCCTGGTAGTCAATGGGAAGCCATTCGTCAGACAATCGAGAACCTCAACAAACCGATCTGTGCCATTCTATTGACCCACGCTCATTATGACCATATCATGAGTCTGGACTTGGTTCGCGAGACGTTTGGCAATCCTCCTGTCTATATCGCAGAGAGCGAAGCCAGCTGGCTCTACACTCCTGTCGATAATCTCTCCGGTCTCCCTCGCCACGATGATATGGCAGATGTGGTCACAAAACCTGCAGAACACACCTTTGTCTTTCACGAAGAATACCAACTAGAGGAATTTCGTTTTAAGGTTCTACCGACCCCAGGGCACTCTATCGGTGGTGTTTCCCTAGTCTTTCCTGATGCTCACCTAGTCTTGACGGGAGATGCTCTGTTCCGCGAAACAATTGGACGGACGGATCTTCCGACTGGTAGTACAGAGCAACTCCTTCATAGTATCCAGACCCAACTCTTCACCCTACCAAACTACGATGTCTATCCAGGACATGGTCCAGCTACTACTATCGCTCACGAAAAAACCTTCAATCCTTTTTTCTAGCAAGATGATGACAGATGATGACAATCGATAGCACAATTTAATACTCAATGAAAATCAAAGAGCAAACTAGGAAACTAGCCGCAGGTTGCTCAAAGCACAGCTTTGAGGTTGCAGATAAAACTGACGAAGTCAGCTC
>NZ_VMML01000068.1:0-8307 GCF_013277175.1 Streptococcus sp. 3167
AAAGCTGATACAGATGGCGATGGCTTGACTGATAAGGAAGAAGTAGAGAAAGGAACAGACCCTACTAAAGCTGATACAGATGGCGATGGCTTGACTGATAAGGAAGAAGTAGAGAAAGGAACAGACCCTACTAAAGCTGATACAGATGGCGATGGCTTGACTGATAAGGAAGAAGTAGAAAAAGGAACAAATCCGAAAGATCCAAACTCGAAACCAGAATCTAAACCAGTAGATCCATCAACTAAGGATACAGATAGTGTTAAAGATCCATCAGTAACATCGGTTAAAGATCCAAGCAACTTGACTGATGCAGAAAGAGCTAAGGTAGCCGAAGAAGTTAAGAAATCTAACCCAACTGCAAC
Source organism: Streptococcus sp. 3167 (assembly GCF_013277175.1). Taxonomy (NCBI): domain Bacteria; kingdom Bacillati; phylum Bacillota; class Bacilli; order Lactobacillales; family Streptococcaceae; genus Streptococcus; species Streptococcus sp. 3167. The sequence goes on from NZ_VMML01000068.1 coordinate 363, forward strand.
AGATGTTAAAGTAGGTAAAGATGGAACAATAACTGTAACCTTCCCAGATGGCTCAACAGCAGTAATTCCAGCAGCTAAAGCAGTTGAGAAAGCTAAAGATGCAGATAGTGTTAAGGATCCGTCAGCAACATCAGTTAAAGATCCAAGCAACTTGACTGACGCAGAAAAAGCTAAGGTAGCCGAAGAAGTTAAGAAATCTAACCCAACTGCGAAAGATATTAAGGTAAACAAAGACGGATCAGTAGTTGTAACCTTTGAAGATGGTACTACATCTGTTATTCCAGCAGATAAGACAGTCAAGAAATCAGATAGTTCAGTAGCAGTTAATCCAGCTACCAACCAAGATTCACCTGCTCAAGCACCAGCTGAGAAAGCAGGAGCGAAAGAATTGCCAAATACTGGTACAGAACAATCTAGCGCTTCACTTGCTCTAGCACTTCTTGCAGCAGCAACAGGGGGACTCCTTATCGCGAAAAAACGCAAGGAAGAAGAGTAAGAAATTACTTTGATAAAATAATTCATAGGATAAACATTCTGTAAATTTAACGAAAATAGATTGGAACACTATGTTCTAGTCGCCCCCAAAAGGATAGCATCTCCGAGAGGAGATGTTATCCTTTTTTTACTAGTGAATCAAATGATATAGTGGATTGAATTTATAATAGTACGGTAAGCGCGTCATAACAAGGTATCTATCATTCATGGAAGACCTCCTGTATACTATTAGTAAAGTAAAACTATTGGAGGATATTTTAATGCCACAACCTATTGTTCCTGTAGAGATTCCACAATCTCGAAATGATAGAAGAGCTTTTGGATAAGGTGTTGCTCTATGACAATTCATCTATCTAGCCTAGGGCAGGTCTATCTCGTGTGTGGGAAAACGGATATGAGGCAAGGCATTGATTCACTGGCTTATCTCATTAAAACCCACTTTGAATTAAATCCCTTTTCAGGTCAAGTCTTTCTCTTTTGTGGTGGACGTAAAGACCGCTTTAAATCCCTTTACTGGGATGGTCAAGGATTTTGGCTACTATATAAACGCTTTGAGAGCGGCAGACTGACTTGGCCCAGTACAGAAAAGGATATCAAAGCTCTCACGCCTGAACAAGTAGACTGGCTTATGAAGGGCTTTTCTATCACTCCCAAAATAAATTCATCAGAAAGTCGTGATTTCTATTGAAAGACGGGCATCTGGTCCTTTCCAATAATCTAGCTGAACGCGCTATTAAATCATTGGTTATGGGACGGAGTAAAAGAGTCCAGTGGACTCTTTTAGCCTAAGAAAAACGTGGACTGATTTTGTGTTTGGATTATGACCTTGAACGACATGCGTTAAAAGTTAGTTGAACCGCCGTATGCCGAACGGCACGTACGGTGGTGTGAGAGGGACTAGAGATTATCCCCTACTCGATATTTTTTTTCGTATTTCATAAACATTTCATATTTGGGTTTTATAATATTCTTACAAATATGGAGGTGACAAATGAATCCAATCCAAAGAGCTTGGGCTTATGTCAGCAGAAAACGACTGAGAAGTTTTATTTTATTTCTGATTTTATTGGTCCTATTGGCTGGAATTTCAGCCTGTTTGACTCTGATGAAGTCCAACAAAACAGTGGAAAGCAATCTTTACAAATCACTCAACACCTCTTTTTCTATTAAGAAGATAGAAAATGGTCAGACTTTCAAGTTGTCGGACTTATCATCCGTGAGCCAGATTAAGGGACTGGAACATGTCTCTCCTGAACTCGAGACGGTCGCAAAACTAAAAGACAAGGAAGCAGTGAGTGGCGAGCAGAGCGTGGAGCGTGATGAATTGTCAGCAGCGGACAAAAACTTGGTCAGCTTAACGGCTCTTGAGGATTCATCCAAGGATGTAACCTTTACTAGCTCGGCTTTCAACCTAAAAGAAGGTCGTCACCTTCAAAAAGGGGATTCAAAGAAAATCATCATCCACGAAGAGTTGGCTAAGAAGAACGGTCTTTCACTTCATGACAAGATTAGCTTGGATGCTGGACAGTCCGAATCTGGCAAAGGGCAAACAGTAGAGTTTGAAATCGTCGGAATCTTCTCTGGTAAAAAACAGGAGAAATTCACAGGTTTGTCTTCCGACTTCAGTGAAAACCAGGTCTTTACAGACTATGAAAGTAGCCAGACACTTTTGGGCAATAGTGAAGCTCAAGTCAGTGCAGCTCGCTTCTATGTAGAAAATCCTAAGGAAATGGACGGACTCATGAAGCAGGTGGAAAACTTGGCCTTGGAAAGTCAAGGCTACCAAGTCGAGAAGGAAAACAAGGCTTTTGAACAAATCAAAGACTCAGTGGAAACCTTCCAAACCTTCCTGACCATCTTCCTTTATGGGATGTTGATAGCAGGAGCAGGAGCCTTAATTCTGGTTTTGTCTCTCTGGTTGAGAGAAAGGGTCTACGAAGTGGGAATTTTACTGGCACTTGGAAAAGGCAAGAGCTCGATCTTCCTACAATTCTGTTTAGAGGTAGTTTTGGTATCTCTTGGAGCTTTGCTTCCAGCATTTGTTGCAGGAAACGCAATAACATCTTACCTACTCCAAACCCTACTAGCAAGTGGAGATCAGGCAGCCCTACAAGACACGCTAGCTAAAGCAAGCAGTCTATCAACCAGCACCCTATCTTTTGCAGAATCCTATGTTTTTCTAGTTCTGCTTAGTTGCTTATCTGTAGCCCTTTGTTTCCTATTCTTATTTAGAAAATCGCCGAAAGAAATTTTATCATCTATTAGTTAAGAAGGAGAAATCATGACTTTATTACAATTACAAGACCTTAACTACCGTTATAAGAACACTGCTGAGGCAGTCCTATATCAGATCAATTATAATTTTGAACCTGGGAAATTTTACAGTATCATTGGTGAGTCAGGAGCGGGGAAATCCACTCTCTTGTCCCTACTTGCTGGTTTAGATAGTCCTGTTGAAGGTTCGATTCTTTTCCAAGGAGAGGATATTCGTAAGAAGGGCTATTCCTACCATCGTGTGCACCATATTTCCCTGGTATTTCAAAATTATAACTTGATAGACTATCTTTCTCCACTGGAAAATATCCGCTTGGTCAACAAAAAGGCAAGCAAGGATACACTGCTTGAGCTTGGTTTAGATGAAAATCAGATCAAGCGGAATGTTCTCCAGTTATCAGGTGGTCAACAGCAACGTGTTGCCATTGCTCGCAGTTTGGTCTCAGAAGCTCCAGTTATTCTAGCTGATGAGCCAACAGGAAATCTGGATCCTAAAACTGCTGGAGATATTGTCGAACTGCTCAAATCACTTGCCCAGAAAACAGGTAAATGTGTCATCGTCGTAACCCACAGCAAAGAAGTGGCACAAGCATCAGATATTACACTTGAGTTGAAAGATAAGAACCTGACTGAAACTCGAAATACTACGAAATAATACGAACTTTTTCTGTTCAAACTATAAAATAGAATAAAATCTAGAAAGGTAACCTATGTTACACAACGCATTTGCCTATGTTACAAGGAAGTTTTTCAAATCGATTGTCATCTTCCTGATTATTCTCCTCATGGCGAGCTTGAGTTTAGTTGGCTTGTCAATCAAGGGAGCTACTGCCAAAGCTTCTCAGGAGACCTTTAAAAATATCACCAACAGCTTCTCCATGCAAATCAATCGTCGCGTCAACCAAGGAACGCCTCGTGGTGCTGGGAATATCAAGGGTGAAGACATCAAAAAAATCACCGAAAACAAGGCCATCGAGTCTTATGTCAAACGTATCAACGCTATCGGAGATTTGACTGGATATGACCTCATTGAAACGCCAGAAACCAAGAAGAATTTCACTGCTGATCGTGCCAAACGTTTTGGAAGTAGCTTGATGATTACAGGTGTCAATGACTCCTCTAAAGAAGACAAGTTTGTCTCTGGTTCTTATAAACTAGTCGAAGGAGAGCACTTAACCAACGACGACAAGGATAAAATCCTCTTGCACAAGGACTTGGCAGCCAAACACGGCTGGAAAGTAGGGGACAAGGTTAAACTGGACTCCAATATCTACGATGCAGACAATGAAAAAGGAGCCAAGGAAACAGTTGAAGTGACAATCAAGGGACTCTTTGATGGCCACAATAAGTCGGCAGTAACTTACTCACAAGAGCTTTACGAAAACACAGCCATCACAGACATTCACACGGCGGCTAAACTTTATGGATACACAGAAGACACAGCTATTTATGGGGATGCAACCTTCTTTGTAACAGCGGACAAGAACTTGGATGATGTTATGAAAGAGTTGAATGGCATAAGTGGTATCAACTGGAAGAGCTATACACTGGTGAAGAGCTCCTCTAACTACCCAGCTCTTGAGCAATCCATCTCTGGTATGTACAAGATGGCCAACCTCCTCTTCTGGGGTAGCTTGAGCTTCTCAGTCCTTCTCCTTGCACTCTTGCTTAGTCTTTGGATCAACGCCCGTCGTAAGGAAGTGGGCATTCTCCTCTCTATCGGTCTTAAGCAGGCAAGTATCTTGGGGCAATTCATCACCGAATCCATCTTGATTGCAATTCCTGCTCTTGTTTCTGCTTACTTCCTAGCCAGCTACACTGCCCGTGCAATTGGAAACACTGTCCTTGCCAATGTGACTTCAGGTGTTGCCAAGCAAGCCAGCAAGGCTGCTCAAGCCTCTAACCTTGGTGGTGGTGCAGAAGTAGATGGCTTTAACAAGACCTTGTCGAGCCTAGATATTTCCATTCAGACATCAGACTTTATCATCGTCTTTGTCCTTGCCTTGGTTCTAGTGGTGGCCGTTATGGCGCTTGCTTCAAGCAATCTCCTTAGAAAACAACCAAAAGAGCTCTTGCTGGATGGTGAATAATACTGATGCCAGACTGAAAAATGAGGCTAGCAACTGAAAGTTTTAAAATGATAAATGAAGCAGAAAGCAATGGTGAAAATCATTGCTTTCAGTTGCTTTCGTTGTACTTTAGTGTTTAAATATGATATACTAAAGCTATGGAATTTATTAGAAAGGAGTTTCGCAACTTATATATGGAATTGTGCATAAAAATCTATAGAAATCTTATCTTGAAAATAGATAGATAAATCTGTAGAAGCCTATCCATATCGCAAACATAGGCTAGTAGACCTAGGCAGGGTCTACCTTGGAAAATATAGAATAGTGAGGAAAAATAAACATTATGAGACAAACAAATGTTAGAGGAAGCTTGTCCCTCCGTGGCTTTAGAAAATTGAGAACTGGTGCAATTGTTGCGACAGGTGTGATTTTGCTAGGTCTGGGCTTTTTAGCCCCAACTGTATCAGCCAGTGAACAAGATAGTGTCTGGGTAGCCAGAACAGTTGAGGAAGTGAAAGCTGATATTCAAAATATAGACAATTTATCACACTACACAATTAAGTGGGGAGATACACTGAGTGCTATTAGTGGAGCAACGGGGCTATCTGTTGATAGTTTGGTTGAGATAAATCGTATTGCAAATAGAGATTTGATTTTTACTAATAATAAATTGTATTTTAGCGAAGAAGCTTTTCTAAAAGATGGAAATACAGAAGTCAAAAGACAGCGAGTGTCGATTGAGAATTCTGGTAGCCGTCAAAGTTATGAAGTTGAAACAAAGACAGATACTGTAACTGGAGAGCAAAGGACTACTGTTAAACAAACGACACCAGTAGCTGTGGAAACACCAGCAGTATCAGCACCGAAATCAGAAGCCTCAGTCACAGTTGCACCAAAATCAGAAACAAGATCAGAAACTTTACATGCTCCATCTGTAGATACTACAAATGAGTCAGGAAACTCAACTGAATCAAGTCCAGTAACAGACAAGGCTCCTTCAAATATAGGGACTACAAATCAACCTGTAGTTTCAAATCCAAGTTCTGAAGCGCCAGCGCCAAAAGCGGAAGAGCCAATGGTATCAGAACCAAAAGCGGAAGAACCAGCAGCTCCAGAGCCGAAAGTAGAAGAACCAACGGTATCAGAAGCAGAAGCACCCGTATCTCCAGCACCGAAAGTAGAAGAGCCAATGGTATCAGAACCAAAATCAGAAGCACCAGCGACCCCAGCGCCAAAAGCAGAAGAGCCAATGGTATCAGAACCAAAAGCAGAAGCACCAGAGTCACCAGCGCCAAAAGCAGAAGAGCCAATGGTATCAGAACCAAAATCAGAAGCACCAGCGACCCCAGCGCCAAAAGCAGAAGAGCCAATGGTATCAGAACCAAGAGCAGAAGCACCAGCAGCGCCAGCGCCAAAATCAGAAGCACCAGCGTCTCCAGCACCAAAATCAGAAGCACCGGTAGCTACAAGACCAACCACGGAAGATCCAGTAACACCGAAAGGGGAAGTGCCGGCTGTACCACAAAAGGAGGTGCAGACTGTATTTAAATCGGAAGTGAGTCAAGCATCTGCTGGCAATGTTTTGGTGGGAATCAAAGGAGAATTTTTAACACCAGATCAACAAGCTATCTTAGATTCTCTTAATAAGATTCGTAAAGAGGCTTTTGAGGAGAAATTAGTAGATAAGTATGTTCCGATTAAGTGGTCAACACAACTGGAAAAAACGGCTCTTATGAGAGCTGCTGAGTCTTCTATTACGAATGCCCATGCTCGTCTCTCTGACAAAAATATTTGGACAGCTTTTCCGACTGGTACTAGAACATTTGGAGAAAACTTGGCGTGGAATTATAAAGGATTTGCAGAGGCGATTAAGCAATGGTACTCAGAAAAAGCCGATTATATTAAAAAATCAAAGGGTGAGACAGTTGCAGGTCAAACTGGTCATTATAAATCATTGATAAATCCTCTATATACTTATACAGGTCTTGGTGCATTTAATAACCCTCGTCATGAACATCACTGGATTACTGTTGCACAAATTTTAGGAGATAAGGTCGACTCGGAGGCTTTAGTTGGACAGTATGGGCCAGCAATTCAAGAAGCAGAGGTGACAGAATCTCAACTTTCCTCATTTAAAACAAAAGCTGATATTGTCGAAAACATATCTGATAGAAGAGACAAACAGTAAAGATGTTAATTCACAGGAAGCGTCTTCAGAAACAAGAGATGTAACATCGCACGGTAACGGAGCAACAGAGGAAGCAAAGACTGTAGAATCTACGGAAAGCACAGAGAAAAGTCAAGTAGAACCAGCTGAAAACACATCAGCTACGGATATGGCAGAAACAGGAAAAACATCTGTAGCTCCATCATCAGACTCAGAAAAAGTATTGACCACCACAGAAGAAACTGGAGAAGCGACTTCGTCTGATTCTAACTTAGTAAATTCACAAGAAAATAATTCTGAGACACAAGATGGAACAACAAATGCCACATCAGAAGAATCGTCAGAGTCAAAAGAAGCATCAGTTACCTCTGAAAGTGAGTCAACAGACACACAACCATCTGTAGAAGTAGGAACAGAAGAAACACTAGCTCCAAAAGACGCAGGAACAACAGTAGAAGCTGAAGAAGTTGTAACATCAGCTCCTCAAAAGGTCAAAGTCAATGTTTTTTATAACTTTGATAAAATGAAAGATATTGCAGGTTTTCTAGGAGATATCAATGGAACTCCTCTTGAAATCGCGGAAGGTTCAACAGATGATGAAGTAAAAGTAGCAGTCAAGAACCAAGTTGATGCCAAGAAAGAGGAATTACGTAAACGTGGTTATACTGTTAAAGAAGACTATCTCTATAAAAATAATGGGAAAGATTATAATTACGTTGTAACATTTTCAAAAGCAGCTAAATAATTTTCATTCCACAGAGAGTGAAATGCAAGCAGAGAGAGCGATAGGCTCTCTTTGTTTTATCGAGTGGTCAGTTGCTTACAGACAAAAGGCCAGTAAGAGATTATAATAGAAAATAGAGTAGGTATTTATACTCTTCGAAAATCTCTTCAAACCACGTCAGCGTCGCCTTACCGTATGTATGGTTACTGACTTCGT
>NZ_VMML01000069.1:0-60861 GCF_013277175.1 Streptococcus sp. 3167
TTTAAGCTGACTTCGTCAGTTCTATCCACAACCTCAAAACAGTGTTTTGAGCTGACTTCGTCAGTTCTATCCACAACCTCAAAACAGTGTTTTGAGCTGACTTCGTCAGTCTTATCTGCAACCTCAAAGCAGTGCTTTGAGCAACCTGCGGCTAGTTTCCTAGTTTGCTCTTTGATTTTCATTGAGTATAAAAAGCCTCTTCCCAAGGGAAAGAGGACTAAATTTTATTGATGAACTGCTTGCAGCAAATAAGAAATAGGTAGGGCAAAAATATTTAAACTCAAAAAACGCATAATATCCGGTGTTGAAAAACCTTGATATTATGCGCTCTATTATGGGAAAATTTACTTCATTTTCTCCTGAAATTGAGTTTTTACCCAGTCTCTCAAAGTCAATTTCAATCCACTAGAACAAGCCTAATACAGTTCCATCGCTTTCAACATCCATGTTGAGAGCTGCTGGACGTTTTGGAAGACCTGGCATGGTCATAACATCACCAGTTAAGGCAACGATGAAGCCTGCACCTAATTTTGGTACCAATTCACGAATGGTAATTTCAAAGTTTTCTGGTGCTCCAAGGGCATTTGGATTGTCTGAGAAGCTATACTGGGTCTTAGCCATACAGATTGGTAATTTGTCCCATCCGTTTTGAACGATTTGAGCGATTTGTGTTTGAGCTTTCTTCTCAAAGTTCACTTTGCTACCACGATAGATTTCAGTGACAATTTTTTCAATCTTTTCTTGGACAGAAAGGTCATTATCGTACAAACGTTTATAGTTAGATGGGTTTTCAGCGATAGTCTTGACAACCGTTTCAGCAAGTGCTACTCCACCTTCTGCACCATCAGCCCAGACACTTGCTAATTCAACTGGCACATCAATAGAAGCACAAAGTTCTTTCAAGGCTGCGATTTCAGCTTCAGTATCAGAGACAAATTCATTGATTGCTACAACTGCTGGAATACCGAACTTACGGATGTTCTCAACATGGCGTTTCAAGTTGGCAAAACTGGCACGAACTGCCTCTACGTTTTCCTCTGTCAAAGCATCTTTAGCCACACCACCATTCATCTTAAGGGCACGAAGGGTTGCGACAATGACAACTGCATCTGGAGATGTTGGCAAGTTTGGTGTCTTAATATCAAGGAATTTCTCGGCACCAAGGTCTGCACCAAAACCAGCTTCAGTAACTGTGTAATCAGCCAAGTGAAGGGCTGTGCTTGTTGCCAAGACAGAGTTACATCCGTGAGCGATATTAGCAAATGGACCACCGTGTACAAAGGCAGGTGTACCGTAAATTGTCTGAACCAAGTTTGGCTTAATAGCATCCTTTAAAATCAATGCTAAGGCACCTTCAACCTGCAAATCACCTACAGAAACAGGCGTACGGTCATAGCGATAACCAATAACGATATTGGACAAACGACGTTTCAAGTCCTCGATGTCCGTTGCCAAGCAAAGAATAGCCATGATTTCAGAAGCAACTGTAATGTCAAATCCATCCTCACGTGGAATACCGTTTAGAGGGCCACCAAGTCCAACAGTTACATGACGAAGGGCGCGATCATTCAAGTCCACAACGCGTTTCCAGAGGATACGACGTTGGTCAATTCCCAACTCATTCCCTTGATGTAAGTGGTTGTCAATCAAGGCAGAAAGAGCATTGTTGGCAGTCGTAATGGCATGCATATCTCCAGTAAAATGAAGGTTGATGTCTTCCATTGGCAAAACTTGAGCATAACCACCACCAGCGGCACCACCCTTAATCCCCATTACTGGACCAAGAGATGGTTCGCGAATAGCAATCATGGTTTTCTTGCCAATCTTGTTCAAGGCATCCGCAAGACCAATGGTAATAGTTGATTTTCCTTCACCTGCAGGTGTTGGGTTGATGGCAGTAACCAAAATCAATTTCCCAACTGGATTGCTCTCAACTGCACGAATTTTATCAAAGCTGAGCTTAGCCTTGTACTTTCCATACAACTCTAAATCTTCGTAAGAAATACCAAGTTTCTCTACAACATCAACGATTGGCTTCAACTCAATACTCTGTGCGATTTCAATATCTGTTTTCATTCAAAACTCCTCTAACCTCTTATATGATAATTCATTATATCACAAAACAAGATTTTTAACATCCTCAAACTCTCTAAACGTTCGTAAATATCCATTTTTTTAAGGTTTTTAGAGCCCTTTCTTAAATTTTATATGGCTTTATAGTTTGAAACTATAGTAAATATTCGTTTCTACCAAAAATTTATCACTTTCATTTTACTTACCGTTTATTTTTGTGTACAATAGTGCTATGAAAATTTTAGTTACATCGGGCGGTACCAGCGAAGCTATCGATAGCGTCCGCTCTATCACTAACCATTCTACAGGTCGCTTGGGCAAAATCATCACAGAGACTTTGCTTGCTTCAGGACATGAAATTTGTTTAATGACGACAAAACGAGCCGTGAAGCCAGAAGCCCATCCCAACCTAAGCATTCGAGAAATTAACAATACCAAGGATCTTCTACTAGAAATGCAAGAACGTATCAAGGATTATCAGGTCTTGATTCACTCAATGGCTGTTTCTGACTACACTCCTGTTTATATGACAGGGCTTGAGGAAGTTCAGGCTAGCTCCAATCTGGAAGAATTTTTAAGCAAGCAGAATCATCAGGCTAAGATTTCTTCAACTGATGAGGTTCAGGTTTTGTTCCTTAAAAAGACACCCAAAATCATATCCCTAGTCAAGGAATGGAATCCTGCTATTCATCTGATTGGTTTCAAACTGCTGGTTGATGTTAACGAAGATCATCTGGTTGACATTGCTAGAAAAAGTCTTATCAAGAACCAAGCAGACTTGATTATCGCAAATGACATGACTCAAATCTCAGCGAACCAGCATCGTGCTATCTTTGTCGAAAAAGATCAGCTTCAAACAGCCCAGACTAAAGAAGAAATTGCAGAACTCCTCCTTGAAAAAATTCAAGCCTATCATTCATAGAAAGGAAAGCTATGGCAAACATTCTCTTGGCTGTAACGGGCTCAATCGCCTCTTATAAGTCGGCAGATTTAGTCAGTTCTCTAAAAAAACAAGGCCATCAAGTCACTGTCTTAATGACTCAGGCTGCTACAGAGTTTATCCAACCTTTGACACTACAGGTACTCTCACAGAATCCTGTCCACTTGGATGTCATGAAAGAACCCTATCCTGATCAGGTCAATCATATCGAACTTGGAAAAAAAGCAGATTTATTTATCGTGGTACCTGCAACTGCTAACACTATTGCAAAACTAGCTCACGGATTTGCGGACAACATGGTAACCAGTACAGCTCTAGCCCTACCAAGTCATATTCCCAAACTAATAGCTCCTGCTATGAATACAAAAATGTATGACCATCCAGTAACTCAGAATAATCTGAAAACATTAGAAACCTACGGCTATCAGCTGATTGCTCCTAAGGAATCCCTACTAGCTTGTGGCGACCATGGACGAGGAGCTTTAGCCGACCTCACAATTATTTTAGAAAGAATAAAGGAAACTCTCGATGAAAAAACGCTCTAATATTGCACCCATTGCTATCTTCTTTGCAACCATGCTTGTGATACACTTTCTGAGCTCACTTATCTTTAACCTTTTTCCATTTCCAATCAAACCGACCATTGTTCATATTCCTGTCATTATTGCCAGCATTATCTACGGTCCACGAGTTGGGGTTACACTTGGATTTTTGATGGGGCTGCTTAGCTTAACGGTTAACACGATTACAATTCTACCGACAAGCTACCTCTTCTCCCCATTTGTACCAAACGGAAACATCTACTCAGCTATCATTGCCATCGTTCCACGTATTTTGATTGGTTTAACTCCGTATCTAGTTTATAAACTGATGAAAAATAAAACTGGTCTGATTCTAGCTGGTGCCCTTGGTTCACTTACCAACACAGTCTTTGTACTTGGTGGAATTTTCTATCTTTTTGGAAATGTTTTTGATGGTAATATCCAAAAACTCCTAGCAACCGTTATCTCAACAAACTCCATTGCCGAATTAGTTATTTCCGCAGTTCTAACCCTAGCCATTGTTCCAAGACTACAGACTTTGAAGAAATAATAAAAACATCTCCACTTTCAAGCTTGAAGGTGGAGATTTTGCTCTATACAGTTTCTTTTCAGTGAAATCTTTACTAACTTTTAACTAAAAAAACGACCTATAAACCTAAGTAAATCCTTGCTTTATTGTCTTTTTTATTGTACTATACTAGTGTATATACAGTTAAAAAGGAGATTCTTATGAACACACGGAAAAAGACACAATTTATGACCATGACTGCCCTTTTAACGGCTATTGCGATTTTGATTCCAATTGTTATGCCTTTTAAGATTGTCATTCCACCTGCTTCTTACACTTTGGGAAGCCACATCGCTATTTTTATCGCTATGTTCTTGTCGCCCTTGATGGCAGTTTTTGTCATCCTAGCCTCTAGTTTTGGATTTTTGATGGCTGGCTATCCCATGGTTATCGTTTTTCGAGCTTTTTCCCATATCTTTTTTGGGACTTTGGGGGCTCTTTACCTACAAAAATTCCCCGATACCCTAGATAAACCAAAAGCTTCCTGGATTTTCAACTTTGTGTTAGCGCTTGTCCATGCCCTTGCTGAAGTATTGGCCTGTGTCGTTTTTTACGCAACTTCCGGTACCAATGTAGAAAATATGTTTTATGTTCTCTTTGTGCTAGTTGGATTTGGCACAATTATCCATAGTATGGTAGACTATACATTAGCACTAGCTGTCTATAAAGTGCTTCGAAAACGCCGTTAAAAGGAAAAACTATGACAAAAGATCGCAAACAAGTCCTCCTCCAACTCTTGAAAGAAGCTCCTAAAGCCCTTAATGGCCAAAGTTTGGCGGAGCACTTTCATGTCACACGTCAGGTCATTGTACAGGACATTGCAATTTTAAGAGCCGATGGCGCTCCTATCCTATCCACTAATCGTGGTTATATCTATAAAGATGCTAATGCAAATACTTATCATCACAAATTATTTAAGGTCAAGCATGAAGTTGAAGAAATTGGACGAGAATTACTTGCTATCGTAGATAATGGTGGTCGCGTTCAAAATATCTTGATTGATCATCCTGTTTATGGAGAGATTGAAACCTTACTAAAACTGACCTGTCGCCGCGACGTGCAACATTTTCTAGAACAAGTCGAGCATTCAGATTTTAGACCTCTGTCTGAATTAACAGATGGTATCCATTACCACCTAGTTGAAGCCGAAACACAACAAGACCTCCGCTATATCGAGGAGGCCTTGGATCAGCTAGGTTATTTAGTAAAAGACTAGAAGGTTTTCTTCTCCCAATCGTCTTCTGTACGGCGAGGGTAGAAAAATTCAGATTTGTCCGGAGCTTCCATCATCTCCATCAGAGGTAGCATATCATAGGCCAGATCCAAGTTTGGAATCTGGTCTTTTTGAATCCAATAGCTCAAATAGTAACAATGATATTTAAAAACTACATTGAATGAAGATGAATAAGTACCTACTTATTAAATATATCACCAGTTATGTTGATCAACATTATCCTTAGTCACAAGATAAATTGGAGAAACTGTTTCTTTTTCTAGTTTTTTCCCTTGATAATGATCAATTGCTGATTGAATAGCAATTTCACCCATCTTAGCTGGTTGCTGAGCAATAGTGGCAGTAATATCACCTTTGGCAATAGCATCATGTGCATCTGGTTGACCATCAATACCAACAATTAATACATTGCTAAGACCAGCTGCTTTTACTGCTTGTGCAGCTCCTAACGCCATCTCATCATTCTGTGCAAAGATTGCTTGTACTTCTTTGTTTCCTTGAATCATATTTTGCGCTGTATTCAAAGCTTTTGCGCGATCAAAATTAGCGGATTGACTAGAAAGAACATCTAAATTTGTCTTTGAAATTTGTTCAAATCCTTTACCTCTATCTACAGTTGCAGAAGCACCAGGAACTCCTGATAATTCAAAAGTTTTTGCTTTTTCTCCCAATTGCTTGGTAATAAATTCGGCAGCCATTTTACCTGCTTCTACGTTATCAGAAGCAACAGTTGTCAAGACTTCACCACCATTACTACCGCGGTCAATTAAGATTACTGGAATATTTGCATTATTAGCAGCTTTAATAGATGTAACAATTGCATCAGAATCAACTGGATTAATTAGTAAAGCATCTACATTTTGACTAATAAAATTCTGAATATCATCTGCTTGTCTAGCAGCATCATCTTGTGCATCTGCTATCTTCAAAGTTACTTCTTTTTCTCCTGCAGCTTTTTCAAGACCATCTTTCATAGCCACAAAATAGGGATTGTTAGTAGTCGAAATAGAAACTCCTAATTTTAATTCTTTTGCCGACTTTTGAGTCGTAGATTTATTATCATTTGATGAATTTCCTAAACCAGTTTTTCCACAAGCTGCTAAAGCAAAAATAAATGTTACAAACAAAGCAAAAATGCTAATTTTTTTAATAATTTTCATGTTATTACTCCTCGTAATATATATCTATAGGGATAGTTTCCATCCCGATTATTGTACGTCATCTAATAAATTGTTGCTATTTCCAAAAAAATTGAAAATGATTCTACTGTTTTACAACTTTAAAACGATCAATCAGAACAGCAATTAAGATTACAACTCCTTTTACTACTTGCTGCCAAAATGCTGAAACACCAATAATATTAAGTCCATTATTCAAAACCCCAATAATTAAAGCACCTATTAGAGTCCCCAGTATACGACCTTTACCTCCTGATAATGAGGTTCCCCCAAGAACAACAGCTGCAATAGCATCCATTTCATAACTAGCACCTGCTGTTGGTTGAGCAGAACTTAAGCGTGATGTTATAATCAATCCAGAAATTGAAGCCATCATACCTGAAATTGAATAAATGATAATTTTCACTTTATTTAGTTTCACACCTGATATATATGCTGCTTTTTCATTCCCCCCTATAGCATACACAGATTTACCAAATGCTGTTTTATGAAGTAAAACATATAAAACAATAAATACAATAAACATAATAATTACAGGAAATGGAATTCCGACTATGTAACCTTGCCCCAAAAATTGAAATAAGAATGTATCACTTAATCCTTTTGTAATAGGATTCCCATTTGTATAAACAAGTGTTGCGCCTCTAAAAATAGTCATAGTTGCTAAAGTAACGATAAATGGAGCTAATTTCCCGTAGGAAATCAATAAACCATTCATCATCCCCAGAATGCAACCCAAAATTAAAGAGATGAGAATTGCTAATGTAACAGGCATTCCAGATCCTAATAGGCCAGCTGTGAGCGCACTGGATAATGCTAAAATTGATCCTACTGATAAATCAATTCCACCTGTTAGAATAACAAAAGTCATTCCAAAAGCAATCAGTGCATTTGATGTTACTTGCAATAGTAAATTTAACAGATTATTTGCTGTTAAAAAATTTGAATTGATAATAGTGATGACAGCCATTAAAATTATCAATGCTATTACTGTTGTCAATTCTGACATATACTTCATAGTATTTTTCACACTATTGTCCTCCTGTAGCTAGTTGCATAACTTTTTCTTGTGTAGCTTCTTGACGTGTTAATTCTCCACTAATTCTTCCTTCATGCATGACCATAATGCGATCACTGACTCCGATCACTTCTGGTAAATCTGAAGATACCATAATAATCGGCACACCTCGTTCAGCCAATTCATTCATTAATTGGTAAATTTCACGCTTAGCACCAACATCTACCCCACGAGTTGGCTCATCTAGAATCAGTACTTTTGGAGCAATACCTATCCATTTTGCTAAAACTACTTTCTGTTGATTACCACCAGAAAGTGTTCCAACTTCCTTATCTGGATAACCTGATTTAATTCGTAGCCTATCAATTAAACGTTGTACAAATATATCACTTGTTTTATTATCAAAAATGCCATTTTTAACAAAATCACGAGTACTAGGTAAAGTCATATTATCTTTAATAGAAAAATCTAAAATCAATCCCTCATCTTTACGATCTTCTGTTAAGAAACCAATTCCATGCTTAATTGCTTCAAAAGGATTTTTAATTATCAGTTGTTCTTCGTTTATTATAATTTGACCAGATTTTAAAGAATCAATTCCAAAAATTGCTCGCATTATTTCAGTACGACCAGCACCCATCAAACCAGAAAAACCAAGAATTTCCCCTTGACGTACATAGAAAGAAATATCCGTAAAAGCATCACCAGAAAGATTCTTAGCTTGAAAAACAATATTCCCAATCTCAGCCTTTTTTTCTGGATAATAATCTTCTAATTCACGACCTACCATCTTCTGAACTAATTCATCCGCATTGGTTAACTTCGTTTTCTTGGTATCAATTACAAACCCATCCCTCATAACAGTTATAAGATCTGTAATCTTAAAGATTTCTTCCATCCGATGTGAAATATACACAATACCTACACCATCAGATTTTAATCCTTCTATCACTTTAAAAAGTGTTTCAGTTTCACGATCAGTTAAAGCTGCTGTGGGTTCATCCATAATTAACAAGGAAACTTCTGATAATAAACATTTTGCTATTTCTATCATTTGTTGTTGTCCGACTGATAATTGACCAATGATTGCATCAAGAGGAATAGAGATATTAAGACGTTTAAACGCTTCTTTAGCTTTCCTTTCCATACTAACTTTATCTAGAAACCCAATCGAATTTTTAATTTCTCTTCCTAAAAAAAGATTATCAAGTACAGTCATATCTGGCCAAGTATTCATTTCTTGATGAATAAAACTCAGTCCAAACCGTTCTGCCTCTTGAGGATTAGAAAATGTTTTTTCTTTTCCATCAATAAAAATAGTTCCTGAAGTAGCTGGAAAAAGTCCAGTTAAAATATTCATTAAGGTTGATTTGCCTGCACCATTCTCTCCCATTAAAGCATGAACTTCTCCTGAATTAAGAACCAAATCAATACTTTCTAAAACACGATTATTCCCAAAAGATTTTGAAATGTTCTTCATTTCAATTTTCATAGGCAACCCCCTTCTAAATAATAACTCCTGATTGCAAGATTATATTCGAATATGGTGTATCTTCCCCAGTGCGAATAACTGCCTTAACTTTAGTATTCATAGCTTTCAATTCTTCATGACTAATATATTCAATAATTATATTCGATCCTAAAAGATCTAGAACTGCTTGCCACTGTTCTTTGTTTTTTTCCTTAATTTCTTCTGCTAAGAAAATTTTTTCAATAAGTACATGATCTGAATATTCTTTTAAAACTTCTAAAAAACTTGGACTACCTTTTCTTAATGCTAAATCAATTTTATCAACACCTTTTGGAACTGGCAATCCTAAATCTCCGATACAAACCAAATCCATATGACCTAAATCATCAGCTAGTTTTGCTATATTACTATTTAAAATCCCATATTTCTTCATATCCTGAATGCTCCTTTATTTCTTTCAAACTCGGCATGCCTCCTTGCGCTCCAAATCTTTGAACAGACAGATGTGA
Source organism: Streptococcus sp. 3167 (assembly GCF_013277175.1). Lineage (NCBI taxonomy): Bacteria > Bacillati > Bacillota > Bacilli > Lactobacillales > Streptococcaceae > Streptococcus > Streptococcus sp. 3167. Next base: position 9,534 of record NZ_VMML01000069.1, read on the forward strand.
AGCAATCGTTGCAAAGGACAATGCAACATTCATCTCTTTTCCTTTTGAGATAGCATAAGCAAAAGCACCATTAAATGTATCTCCTGCTCCTGTAGTATCAACTACTTCTGCTTTTATAGCAGGAATCTTCTGAACTACTGCCCCATCATAATAAATGGAACCTTCAACTCCTAATGTCACAATCATTTTATTAGGATAAATTTTAATAATTTCTTCTAATTTCTTATCTGGAAAAAGCTCTGAACATTCATGCTCATTAGGAGTAATAAAATCACAAAAAGAAATCATCTCTATGTCTGTTTCTCTAGCTGGTGCAGGATTGTAAAGCACCTTAACTTGATTTTCTTGACAAAATTTAGCTATAGATAGGTTGGCTTCATGTGGTATTTCATTCTGTAATACAACAATACTTGCATCACTAATCAATTCCCACTCATTTTTCCAATCATTTGTTTTAACTAAATTATTCGCTCCGGGATAATAAATAATCCTATTATCACCTCCATATAAAGTAATTTGTGCAACTCCTGTAGATTGTGGTACCGTTCCCACATGTTCTGTAGAAATATTATTATTTTGCAGATTACTTAGTAAATCTGCTGAAAAAATATCTTCTCCGACGTTTCCAAATATGTAAATATGATCTTCTACACTGGATAATCTACCAATAGCTACAGCTTGATTTGCACCTTTTCCACCTGGAACTATATTAAATGAATCCCCAAAAATCGTTTCACCTCCTTCTGGAATCCTTTTTGTTCTCATAACTAAGTCCATTGAAATACTTCCAACAACAACAATTTTACTCATTACTTTCTCCTTAATGTATTTCTTTCTACGTATCTAACAGGTAGTTTAATTTTAGCTTCATCTATAGAGAACTTATTTGCCATATTATAGATTAGCTTTGCAGCCTGTTCTCCCATTTTATATGATGATTGGTGAATAGTTGATAAAGAAGGGTAAATAAATTGACTAAGTACAATATCATCATAACCAATGATTTGAATATCATCTGGAATTTTTTTACCAATTGCTAAAATTTCATGAATATAAGCTATCGCATGAATATCAGAAGGTGCTATAATACTATCGATATTTGGATTTCTTTTTAGATTCTCTTTAGCTTCTTTTTGAATTTTTTCAAAGTCAAACGTTTCACTTTCTTCAATACAAATTTCTAAAGATTTATTCCTCAAATAGTTTAAACTTGCTTCAAACCGTTCCGCGATATTCTCGGCTTTATCATCTAAAACTTTAATAATCAGAACTTGTTTAGCACCTGCATTACAGATTGCTTCAGCAGCCAAACGACCACCTGACTGATTATCAGAAAAAACACCGTAACCTGTATCTTTACTAATTCGGTCAACCACAACAACAGGTAATGATAAATCTGGATATTCTTTTGTGAAGTCATGTGTAGTAATAATGCCAGCAGCATTTGTTTTCAACAGTAAGTTAACATATTCACTCAAAGATTCTTGGTCTGAAATCGTACCAACCATAATTCTATAACCTTTATCTTTCAAATATGATTCAGCTCCTCGAACCAATCTTGGGAAGAAGGGATTTGAAATATCTGGTAATAAGAGTCCTACCATTTGGTTTTTTTTAGTTTTCAAAGATTGTGCTAATACATTTGGTGTGTAATTTAATTTTTTAATCGCATTTTTTATTTTCTCTCTCGTATCATCTCCAACATAACCTTTTTTTGATATATATCTTGAAACCGTTGATTTTGATACTCCAGCTTCTTCAGCAACCTGTTTTATTGTAGTCATCACTCCTCCTTCTTACGCTGTGGAACCGTTCCCTTATTCTATAGTAAACGTTTTCTTTTGATTTGTCAATACTTTTCTAAAAATATTTTAAATTTATTTCATAGTACATATATTTTTCCAAATATATTATTACTATTACACAAGAAACACAACAAGACCTCCACTATATCGAAGAGGCCTTGGATCAGCTCGGTTATTTGGTAAAGGATTAGAAAATTTTCTTTTCCCAATCGTCTTCTGTACGGCGAGGGTAGAAAAACTCCGACTTGTCCGGAGCTTCCATCATCTCCATCAAGGGTAACATATCATAGGCCAGATCCAAGTTTGGAATCTGGTCTTTTTGCACCCAAGAAACTTCTCCCTCATCTGAAGAGCGAAGGGTACCAGAGAACTCAGTCGCCTTATAACAAACGACAATATAGCGCCCACCTGTATCTAGTGGCCAATTTTTAATGCCGACCAGTTGAGGATTTTGGATAGTCAACCCTGTTTCTTCATAGATTTCACGAATGACAGACTCCGCAAAAGCCTCACCATTTTCTACATGACCTCCAGGAAAGGCATAACCAGACCAGCGATTGGTTTCAGGAGAGCGATACTGCATAACCACGCGCTGAGTTTCAAGATCTTCAATCAGACAAATGTTTGTTAAAATCGTTAATTGGGAACGTGACATAAATTTACTCACTTTCTAATTTATTAAATTTTTAGACTTGGTACCAGTGCCATTAGCTTCTACTTTTTAGAATTATTTAGAATAAAATACCATTCGTTTTTCCTTCATAGGCTTTCCAAGTTCAAGTATCTTTTCTTGTCCATCAAAAGTAAAACCCATTTTTTGATAGAAAGCAATGGCTCGTTTATTATCTTTCAATACCCATAAGAAAATTTCAGAAAAATGATTAAGAGCAGTCAAAGCTACTTTCACTAACTTTTGTGCGATACCTTTTCCATAATAGTCTTTTAAAACATATAAAGCAATAATTTCACCAGCTTGAATAGTCTCATCACGAAAATTGCCATAACTGATAAAACCAACCACCTTCACACCATCCATCGCAATCAATGTATTTTCTGGATACTTTTGACTAAAGAATCGACATCTTTCTAATGTCATTGTCTCCTGAAATTCTGCAGGCAAAAGGTTATCATAAGCCTCTCTCCACGTTTGCCAGTGAACGAGGGATTTATCTTCTATCTCTTCAGGAGTTTCCATTGATTTGATAATAACCGTCATTTGTTTTCTCCCAGTCTTCTCTCAAAATACCATATTTAATACTATCAAAATATTTACCTTGATAATAACGAACTTTTGGAATATGAGCTTCTTTTTTCATTCTTAATTTTTCAGCAAGTTTCATCATACCAAGATTTCCTGACCAAGTTGTCAAACCCAGATGCTCCAACTCCAAGTAATCCTGAAACGTCCTATCTATCCACTGCAACATAGCAACTTTCCCAATACCAGTGTTCCAGAATTTTTTATCATAAATACCAATTCCCAATTCCATCCATCTTGTTTCTTTACATACCCAATAACGCGAAACAGTCCCAACTAGTTTATCATCAACAAAAATACCAAGGCGATTTGAGTGGCTTAAAATGGATTCTGATTTTTGTAGTTCGAATTCTTTAAAATTTGAAAAATACTGATAATCATCATAATAGGGAGCATCATACTGTTTCCAAACTGGATTAAGCTGTGAATAAGCCATTTCCCATAAAGACATCAAATCTTCTTTCTTTAACTTTCTTAAATAAATCATACTATTCCCCTAATCCAAGGCCTTGACTTCCAGCATCATATCACGAATCTGAGCTGCTAGTTCAAAGTCAAGCACTTCAACGGCTTCTTGCATTTGTTTTTCGAGTTTCTTAACAAGTTCTTTGCGCTCTTGTTTGTTTAGGCTATTGATATCGATTTCCTTGTCCTCTTCCTTAGCAACTACCTTGGTCACGGCAATCAGGTCACGAATTTCTTTCTTGATGGTTTGTGGAACGATACCATGTTCTTCATTATAGGCCATCTGGATTTTCCGACGGCGGGCAGTTTCATCGATAGCACGTTGCATAGACTGGGTAACGGTGTCAGCATACATGATGACATGACCTTCACTGTTACGGGCGGCACGCCCAATGGTCTGGATGAGTCCACGCTCGTTACGAAGGAAACCTTCCTTGTCAGCATCGAGAATCGCTACGAGGCTCACTTCAGGAACGTCAATTCCTTCACGAAGGAGGTTGATTCCGACCAAGACATCAAAGACACCCAAACGCAGGTCACGGATAATCTCTGTCCGCTCTAAAGTCTTGATATCCGAGTGCATGTACTTGACCTTGATGCCCATTTCCTTGAAGTAGTCGGTTAAGTCCTCTGCCATTTTCTTGGTCAAAGTGGTGATAAAGGTACGCTCATTTTTCTCAACACGGGCATTGATTTCACCTAAGAGGTCATCAATCTGTCCCATAGTCGGACGAACTTCCACCTCAGGATCCAAGAGTCCCGTTGGACGAATGATTTGCTCAATCACTGTCTCAGTCTGTTCATTTTCATAGTCACCAGGTGTCGCTGAAACGTAAACAATCTGATGGACATGACTCTCAAACTCCTCCCGACGGAGAGGACGATTGTCCAAAGCTGATGGCAAGCGGAAACCATAATTCACCAGCATTTCCTTACGAGAACGGTCTCCATTGTACATGCCTTTGATTTGTCCCATGGTCATGTGGCTCTCATCAATCATGATTAAGAAATCATCTGGGAAGAAATCTAAGAGCGTATAAGGAGGCTCACCCTCACTACGTCCATCCATGTGGCGTGAATAGTTTTCAACCCCGTTGGTGTAGCCCATCTCACGCAGCATTTCGATATCGTACTCTGTCCGCTGTTTCAAGCGTTGGGCTTCAAGCAATTTACCTTCCTTCTCAAAGATAGCTAACTGCTCCTCTAATTCTACCTGAATCTTGGCAATGGCAACTTCCATGTGGTCATCATTGGTCACAAAGTGAGTCGCAGGGAAAATCGCTAAATGATCCACTTCTCCCAATACCTGACCTGTCAGAGCCTCAACCTCACGGATACGGTCAATCTCGTCTCCAAAAAACTCTACTCGAAAGGCGTGTTCATCACGAGAGGCTGGGAAAATCTCCACTACATCCCCACGAACACGAAATCTTCCCCGTTGGAAATCAATATCATTTCGCTCAAACTGAATATCGACCAAGTCATTTAAGAGTTTATCACGAGAAATTTCAAGACCTGGACGGAGACTAACGACACTATCAGCGTATTCCTTGGGCGAACCCAGACCATAGATACAAGAGACAGAGGCAACGACAATAACATCATTACGCTCCAAAAGGGCTGAAGTCGCTGAGTGGCGGAGCTTGTCAATCTCGTCATTGACAGAACTATCCTTCTCAATGTAGGTATCACTAGAAGGGACATAGGCCTCAGGTTGGTAATAATCATAGTAAGACACAAAGTACTCAACTGCATTTTCAGGGAAAAATTCCTTAAACTCCCCATAGAGCTGGCCTGCTAGAGTTTTATTGTGGGCAATAACCAGAGTTGGTTTATTGACTTTGGAAATGACCTGACTCATGGTATAGGTCTTCCCTGTTCCGGTCGCCCCCATCAGAATCTGAGCTTTTTCTCCACCCTCAATGTTATCAACCAACTGTTCGATAGCTTGTGGTTGATCTCCTGATGGTTGATATTTTGATACTAGTTTAAATTGATTATCTGTAATGCGGTTAATCATAAGAATCCTCTCTCCATGTGCTATTCCTATTTTAGCATACTTGTAGCATTTTCACGAAGAAAAGGACGGACCGAAGTCACATCCTTTCATTTTCTTTCTTTAATTGATAAGCGAGATAAAGAATCAGCAGAAACAAAATAATACTGGACACGATGGAACCCTCAATACCAAAAGACCCACCAGATAGCCAGTCTTGATTGCCTTGTGGAGTAAATTTCATGATTGATGTTCCTGAAGACTGACCACTAACTAATACTCCAAAGAGGTTTCCCTGTGCGAAATTCCAGGCTCCATGAATACCACCTATACCCCATATAGTATCTGTTTTAAGAAGATATAGGGACATGGCAACTCCGAATAAAAAGAGATCAATTGCAGATAAGAAAGTTATGCCTGGATTTCCTAAATGAAGTAAGGTAAAGAGACTACTAGATATGATAATAGCGACTTTAAGATTAGTTCTCTTAGCCAATTGTGGAAGCAGCCAAGCACGAGTAACCAATTCTTCTGCCGTTCCTTGTAAAATCCAAAAAGGTATTGTAAATAAAGTAAAAGCTAGCGAATAAGTATCCAAGTGAATGGAGTCAAATTGATACTGCCCCAAGGCTACTAGTCCAGCCAAAGCAAGTATAAAGAGGGATAGACCAAGACCGTATCCTTTAAATAAGGCACTTAAAAAATTTTCTTTATAGAATCCCAAGGTTCGAATCGGTCTTTTCTCTACTTTTCTAGTCCATCTAAACACAGTTAAGATGATAAAACCAAAGGACAATAATTCAAATATTAAATGGATGTCACTTGTTTTATCAGATAAATTCTGAAATAACATTTGAAGGAAATCTGCAATTCTTTGACCACCCATACCAAGATTGCTAAATAGCCCGATCAATTCTAAAAAACTAAGTCCAAAAAATAGAGAAGATATGAACTCAGATATATAGACGAAAAATAGAGCTAACAAGGGGCTTGTGTAAATGTTTAAACTCATTTTAGAAGTTTCAAAGTCTTTTAAGATTCTTTTGTCTTTCATAACTTTATCCTCTTTTACTATATGATCTACCTTTATTATAGCACTTCTGTTGTGTGATTCAAGACAAAACCAGAATTATAGATGTCATATTTTCTTACACGAAAATATAAAAATTTGCCTTTTTTTACTTTTTCTGATATAATGGGAAAATATTCGGAAAAGGAGACTAAAAATGAAGAAAAAATTTCTAGCATTTTTGCTAATTTTATTCCCAATTTTCTCATTAGGTATTGCGAAAGCTGAAACGATTAAGATTGTTTCTGATACCGCCTATGCACCTTTTGAGTTTAAAGATTCAGATCAAACTTATAAAGGAATTGATGTTGACATTATCAACAAAGTCGCTGAGATTAAAGGATGGAACATTCAGATGTCCTATCCTGGATTTGATGCAGCGGTAAATGCGGTTCAAGCTGGTCAAGCTGACGCTATCATGGCAGGGATGACAAAGACGAAAGAACGTGAAAAAGTTTTCACCATGTCTGATACTTACTATGATACAAAAGTTGTCATTGCGACTACAAAGGCACACAAGATTAGCAAGTACGATCAATTGTCTGGTAAAACTATTGGTGTTAAAAACGGAACAGCCGCTCAACGTTTTCTTGAAACAATCAAAGATAAATACGGCTTTACTATTAAAACATTTGACACTAGTGATTTGATGAACAACAGCTTGAGTGCTGGTGCCATCGATGCCATGATGGATGACAAACCTGTTATCGAATATGCCATTAACCAAGGTCAAGACCTCCATATTGAAATGGATGGTGAAGCTGTAGGTAGCTTTGCTTTCGGTGTTAAAAAAGGTAGCAAATACGAGCACTTAGTCACTGAATTTAACCAAGCCTTGGCTGAAATGAAAAAAGATGGTAGTCTTGATAAAATCATCAAGAAATGGACTGCTTCATCATCTTCAGCAGTGCCAACTACAACTACTCTAGCGGGCTTAAAAGCTATTCCTGTTAAGGCTAAATACATCATTACCAGCGATTCTTCTTTTGCACCTTTTGTTTTCCAAAATTCAAGCAACCAATACACTGGTATTGATATGGAATTGATTAAGGCCATCGCTAAAGACCAAGGTTTTGAAATTGAAATCACCAACCCTGGTTTCGATGCTGCTATCAGTGCTGTTCAAGCTGGACAAGCTGATGGTATCATTGCTGGTATGTCTGTCACAGATGCTCGTAAGGCAACTTTTGACTTCTCAGAATCATACTACACTGCTAATACAATCCTTGGTGTCAAAGAATCAAGTACCATTGCTTCTTATGAAGATTTGAAAGGGAAGACAGTTGGTGTTAAAAACGGAACCGCTTCTCAAACCTTCCTAACAGAAAATCAAAGCAAATACGGCTACAAAATCAAAACCTTCGCTGATGGTTCGTCAATGTATGACAGTTTAAACACTGGTGCCATCGATGCCGTTATGGATGATGAACCTGTTCTCAAATATTCTATCAGCCAAGGTCAAAAATTGAAAACACCAATCGCTGGAACTCCAATCGGTGAAACAGCCTTTGCTGTTAAAAAAGGAGCAAATCCTGAATTGATTGAAATGTTCAACAACGGACTTGCAAACCTTAAAGCAAACGGAGAATTCCAAAAGATTCTTGACAAATACCTAGCTAGCGAATCTTCAACTGCTTCAACAAGCACTGTTGACGAAACAACTATCTGGGGCTTGCTTCAAAACAACTACAAACAACTCCTTAGCGGTCTTGGTATCACTCTTGCTCTAGCTCTTATCTCATTTGCTATTGCTATTGTTATCGGGATTATCTTCGGTATGTTTAGCGTTAGCCCCTACAAATCTCTTCGTGTGATTTCTGAGATTTTCGTTGACGTTATCCGTGGTATTCCATTGATGATTCTTGCAGCCTTCATCTTCTGGGGAATTCCAAACTTCATCGAGTCCATCACAGGCCAACAAAGTCCAATTAACGACTTTGTAGCTGGTACTATTGCCCTCTCACTCAATGCGGCTGCTTATATCGCTGAAATCGTTCGTGGTGGTATTCAGGCCGTTCCAGTTGGCCAAATGGAAGCCAGCCGAAGCTTGGGGATCTCTTATGGAAAAACCATGCGTAAGATTATCTTGCCACAAGCAACTAAATTGATGTTGCCAAACTTTGTTAACCAATTCGTTATCGCTCTTAAAGATACAACTATCGTATCTGCTATCGGTTTGGTTGAACTCTTCCAAACTGGTAAGATTATCATTGCCCGTAACTACCAAAGTTTCAAGATGTATGCAATCCTTGCTATCTTCTATCTTTTAATTATCACGCTTTTGACTAAACTAGCGAAACGCTTAGAAAAGAGGATTCGTTAATGGCAAAATTAAAAATTGATGTAAATGATTTACACAAAAGCTACGGAAAAAATGAAGTCCTAAAAGGAATTACGACTAAGTTCTATGAAGGAGATGTTGTTTGTATCATCGGTCCTTCAGGTTCTGGTAAGTCAACCTTCCTCCGTAGCCTCAATCTTTTGGAAGAAGTTACGAGCGGTCACATCACTGTGAACGGTTATGACTTAACTGAAAAAACAACCAACGTTGACCACGTCCGTGAAAATATCGGAATGGTTTTCCAACACTTCAATCTCTTCCCACACATGTCTGTATTGGACAACATCACCTTTGCTCCTATTGAGCACAAGTTGATGACCAAGGAAGAAGCTGAAAAATTAGGAATGGAGTTACTTGACAAGGTTGGGCTAGCAGATAAGGCTAAGGCCTGTCCAGATAGCCTATCAGGTGGTCAAAAACAACGTGTGGCCATCGCTCGTGGACTTGCAATGAATCCAGACATCATGCTCTTTGATGAACCAACTTCTGCCCTTGACCCTGAGATGGTCGGAGACGTACTGAACGTTATGAAGGAATTGGCTAAACAAGGCATGACCATGATTATCGTAACCCATGAGATGGGATTTGCCCGTCAGGTTGCCAACCGAGTTATCTTTACTGCGGACGGTGAATTTCTTGAAGATGGGACACCTGATCAAATCTTTGACAATCCACAACACCCACGTCTGAAAGATTTCTTGGACAAGGTCTTAAACGTTTAAACGCCAACTGTAAGGATTTCCTTGCAGTTTTTTTCTATCTCGTATTGGAATTTTTGATTTTTCGGAAAATTATGTTAGAATTAAGTTTATGAAATGAGGTTTCCTCATACCTAGCAAAACTAGGAATAAAAATAGAAATTAGGTAGCTAGATGTCATCTAAGGTTATTGTTACAATTTTCGGTGCGAGTGGAGACCTGGCTAAACGCAAGCTCTACCCTTCCCTATTTAGACTATATAAATCCGGCAATCTTTCCAAGCACTTTGCAGTCATTGGAACTGCCCGTCGTCCTTGGAGCAAGGAATATTTTGAATCTGTTGTAGTCGAATCTATCCTTGATTTGGCAGATAGTACCGAACAGGCTCAAGAGTTCGCTAGCCACTTCTACTATCAAAGTCATGATGTCAACGATACAGAACACTACATTGCTTTGCGTCAATTGCAGGCTGAACTAAATGACAAGTACCAAGCTGAACACAACAAGCTCTTCTTCTTGTCTATGGCACCTCAGTTCTTTGGAACTATTGCCAAACACCTCAAGTCTGAAAATATCGTAGATGGAAAAGGTTTTGAGCGCTTAATCGTTGAGAAACCATTTGGTACAGATTACGCAAGCGCAAGCAAGTTGAATGACGAGCTCCTAGCAACATTTGACGAAGAACAAATTTTCCGTATTGACCATTATCTTGGGAAGGAAATGATCCAAAGTATCTTTGCAGTTCGCTTTGCAAACTTGATTTTTGAAAACGTTTGGAACAAAGACTTTATCGACAATGTTCAAATTACCTTTGCGGAGCGCTTAGGCGTAGAAGAACGTGGTGGCTATTATGATGAATCTGGTGCCCTCCGTGACATGGTACAAAACCACACTCTACAACTCCTTTCCCTTCTTGCCATGGACAAGCCAGCAAGCTTCACAAAAGATGAGATTCGTGCTGAAAAGATTAAGGTTTTTAAAAACCTCTATCATCCAACTGATGAAGAACTTAAAGAACACTTTATCCGTGGTCAATACCGCTCTGGTAAGATTGATGGCATGAAATACATCTCTTATCGTAGCGAGCCAAATGTAAATCCAGAATCTACAACTGAAACCTTTGCATCTGGTGCTTTCTTTGTAGACAGCGATCGATTCCGTGGTGTTCCTTTCTTCTTCCGTACTGGTAAACGTCTGACTGAAAAAGGCACTCATGTCAACATCGTCTTTAAACAAATGGACTCTATCTTTGGAGAACCACTTGCTCCAAACATTTTGACCATCTATATCCAACCCACAGAAGGCTTCTCTCTCAGTCTAAATGGGAAGCAAGTAGGAGAAGAATTTAACTTAGCTCCTAACTCACTGGATTACCGTACAGATGCGACCGCAACTGGTGCTTCTCCAGAACCATACGAGAAATTGATTTATGATGTCCTAAATAACAACTCAACTAACTTTAGCCACTGGGATGAAGTTGGTGCGTCATGGAAATTGATTGACCGTATCGAAGAGCTCTGGGCTGAAAATGGTGCCCCACTTCATGACTATAAAGCTGGAAGCATGGGACCTCAAGCAAGCTTTGACTTACTTGAAAAATTCGGTGCCAAATGGACTTGGCAACCAGATATCGCCTATCGTCAAGATGGTCGTTTAGAATAAAAAAATTTCCTGCAAGTTTATGCCTTGCAGGATTTTTGCTTCTGATTAGATTAAGCCTTCCAAGAGACCTTTCATAAAGTTTTCTGAGTTAAACTCTCCAATATCATCGATTTTTTCACCAAAACCAATCAATTTTACAGGAATATTGAGTTCTTCACGGATGGCTAGAACAACACCACCTCGAGCAGTTCCATCAATCTTAGTCAAGACAATTCCTGTTAAAGGAGTGATTTTTGAAAATTCTTTGGCCTGTACCAAGGCATTTTGACCTGTTGATGCATCAAGTGCCAAGAAGGTTTCATGAGGAGCTTCTGGCACAATACGTTTGATAATACGACCAATCTTTTCCAACTCAGCCATGAGGTTGTCCTTGTTTTGCAAACGACCAGCAGTATCGATCATGAGAATATCGATACCTTCAGCCACGGCACGTTCCATGCCATCAAAGACCACACTGGCTGGATCAGCTTTTTCAGATCCAGTCACAACTGGAACGTCCACACGACGGCCCCATTCAGCAAGCTGGGCTACCGCCCCTGCACGGAAGGTGTCTGCCGCAACCAACATAACCTTCTTGCCAGCTTGTTTGTAGCGGTGGGCTAGTTTTCCGATAGAAGTTGTTTTCCCAACACCATTAACACCGACAAAGAGCATGACTGTCAAGCCATTTTGGAAGTGGATGCTTTCATCGTAGCTACCATCCTTTTCATAAAGCTCAACCAATTTCTCAATGATGACACGGCGCAGTGCATCAGGTTTCTTGGCGTTTTCAAGCTTGGCTTCGTAGCGTAACTCATCTGTTAAGTTAGAAGCGACCTGTACACCAACGTCACTCATGATCAGCAGTTCTTCCAGTTCCTCGAAAAATTCTTCGTCAACAGAGCGGAAGTTGGCAAGGAAGGCATTCAAACGAGCACCGAAGCCTGTACGAGTCTTCTTGAGACTGCGGTCATATTTTTCCTGAACAGTTTCTTCTGCTTGAGGCGTTTGTGCTTCAAGCACTTCAGAATTATTTTCTTCTACAGTTCGTTCGTGCTCAGGATTATCTCCCTCTGAGACTTCTTCTGAGTTTGGAAATTCTTCTATTTCTTCTTGAGAAACCTCTACAGTTGGCTTTGAATCCATACTTTCTTCAACTGTATCTTGGATTTCCTCTTCTTGGAGCTTAGCTTGTTCAACAATTTCAACTTCTTCATCTTCCTGAGAAACTTCCTCAGCTTCTGTAAGGGCAGGCTCCGTATCTTCAGACAAATCAAGATTTTCCAGAGCTTCTTTTACAACTTCTTCTATTTTAGGTTCTTCTTTTTTTCCGAATAGACGGTCAAATAATCCCATATCTTAGTTCTCCTTTAGCACATATTCTTCGATAGCCCAGGCGACAGCTTCCTCATCGTTGGTCATCGGCGTTACTACATTTGCGGCTGCCTTTACTTCAGGAACAGCGTTTTGCATGGCAACACCGAGTCCCGCCCACTCAATCATAGAGAGGTCATTGGCCTCGTCACCACAAGCCATGACTTGGCTTTGGTCAATTCCAAGATGGCTAATTAGTTTTGCCAAACCTGTTGCTTTATGAACATTCTTTGGTGACCACTCTAGCAACATTTCACGTGATTTAAAGATTTCATATTGGTCAAACAATTCTGGAGAAATCTTCTGAATAGCTGCATCCAAGGGTTCTTGAGCAAAGGCAGTCACACACTTATTGTAAGTCATCTGACTAGACAAGTCTTCAAAGTCCACTGGAATAAAGGTCAATGCTGGATTGAATTTGGCATAAAGACTTTCTTGGTCCGATTGGATTTGATAAACAGTTCCTTCTGAGATAGCATCAAGAGGCAGTGATAATTTCTCTGTCTCCTCATACAAGCGTGCCACATCATCATATGAAAAGACTGTTTTATCAAGGATTTCACCTGTATTCTTCTGAACCAAACCACCATTAAAAGTAATCGTATACTCATCTTCCTGACCGTCAGTCCCTAGCTCATGGAGAAAGAAATCCATGGCTTTTAAGGGACGACCAGTTGTCAATACGACCTTGATACCACGATCACGCGCAGCTTTCAAGGTTGCTTTGGTACGATCCGTCAGCCTTTTATCAGTAGTCAGCAAGGTCCCGTCCAAGTCCAATGCAATCAATTTTATATCTGCCATTATAAGCCCTCCATATAAGCTATAACCGACTGATCCTTATGGTGACCAATCACAGTCTCTGCTAATTCTAAAATTTCTGGTCGTGCATTTTCAGGAGCTACAGGATGTCCCACAACCTGCATCATATGCAAATCATTTAGATTGTCTCCAAAAGCCATAACCTGATCCATTGTGATACCAAGTTTTTTAGCTAATTCAACAATAGCCACACCCTTATCGACATAATCCAGAACAATATCAATGGATTCAAAGCCAGTTGTCATGGCCTTAACACCAGGGACATTTTCATTGACCCAAGTTTCCCCAGCTTCTAGCGTTTCTTCTGTGAAGTTGGTTGTAAATTTGAAAATATCATCTGTGATAGCTTCCAAACTCGCTACTTTTTGGATATTTTCATTATAGTGCTGGCTCTCTTTCAAATAGGTTGCATCAACCGTATCTAGCACATAAGAACCCTTCTTACCCGTCAAGAGCAATTTATTGATATCTACATAAGGTGACGTTTTCAGCTTTTCAAAAGTTGCCAGATAAAACTCACGAGACATAGTCGCTTCATACAAGTCCTGACCTTGATACTCTACTAAACTGCCATTTTCCGCGATGAAAATAATGTCATCACGAACATCAGCAAATAATTTTTCTAGAGATAAAAATCCGCGCCCCGAAGCCACCGCAAAGTAAATCCCTTTTTCCTTGTAAGAAACCAAGAGAGACTTGAGGCGGTCCATATCAAAGCGTCCATTCTCATCTAGGAAGGTTCCGTCCATATCCGTTGCTACTAGTTTAATCATAAATTCTTCATACTCCAATTAATAAATCCACCTTCTATTATACCATAGAAAAAGCAAATAGCGCCTAATCCATTTGAGATTAGACGCTTGATAAACTCCCGACTTTATCACTTAATTTTTATCCAATATTACTTAACCCTTTAGTATAACTGGATTTTTTCTAAATTCCCAAACTAACTTCCACCGCCAATAAAAGTTGAAATTAATCTGATAAAAATCGAAAAAACAAGTGGAATTCCAAGTCAGAGTAAGTTCCACTTGTTTATCGTCCAATAACAAGGAAGAGATGCTCGTCTTTCAAAATTGTCTTAAAGGTTTCTTCAGAATTGAGCCTGTATTCAATAGCCTTCCCTAGTTCTGAACCCTGTAAAACTGACTGGATCCGGCACCAAACAAAGAAGTCTTCCATTCAGGGTTGGAGCTTTTCTTGACGTTTCTGTAGTCGTTCATCAATCGACAATGTATCCCATCAATAAGCTAAGCCTTTAGCACCTAACGATGATTTCCCCACTTGCTTGGGCGTCGCTTCAAAAAACTCCTTTCTCACATGTGCCCAACAACCAACAAGTGCAGCTTCTTCCAGTTGACGATAAGCGGACGAGCATCTCGCAGTTTACCAAGCTTAGCATCGCTTTGCTCCTAAACCTTGGACTGCTATCGCATAAGCAGAATAAGCTCCCTGAGATTCCTGCACTACTAAACCACTCCGTCGCTGATCATGATGGTAAAGCGTGATACCTTGTTGCTCATCTTTCCCTGACAAAAAAGTCTAATAATAGGTCTGCTGGCTATCACTTTTTAAGACCCAATAAGAGGTTTCTTTCGGATGAGGAAGAGGTTGTTATAGAAACTTTTCTTCTATAGTTACTTATCTTATAAAAAACATGTTATAACATAGTATATTGACATTGAAATAGTACACCGTTGTTTCTAAAACATTGTTAGAAATTGGTTTAACTTCCCCAATAAATTTGTTCAATTTTTATTTCATTTCGCTATAAATCGTAATATACTTTGATTTTCTCAAATATTATGTTATCGCAACTTCTCAAAAGTAAAATATTATTATTTAATCCCTATTAAATATATCTCTTGTATAAACTTTTTCTAATACATCAGACAATTCATCTGAAATTCTATTTGAAATAATAACATCCGATGTTTTTTTAAATTCTTCCAGATTCGTTACAACTTTAGCATCAAAAATCTCTTTTGAAGACAAAAACGGTTCATAAATAATAATATTTACATTATATTTCGTTAATTGTTTAATCACATTTTCAGTTGACGAATCACGAATATTATCAGAATCTTTTTTAGCTAGCAAACGATAAATGCCTACATTGTATATATTATTTTTTGTTATTTGTGTTGCTATAAACTCTGATCTTTTTTGGTTACTTAATACAATAGAATCTAACAAAACAGTTGGAAGGCCTTCACATTCACTTAACATATGTTTTGTATCTTTAGGTAAACAGTATCCTCCATAACCAAAACTAGGATTATTGTAAAATTCTCCGATTCTTTCTTCAGAACAAATTCCTTCAATGATATTTTTAGTATTTAACCCTTTCATAATGGAAAAACTATCAATTTCATTGAAGAACGCAATTCTCATTGCAAGGTATGAATTTGAAAATAACTTAATTGCTTCAGCTTCAGCTGAATTTGTCAGTAGAATCGGGGCAACTTCATTTAACGAGAACTCCGATAATAATCTTCCAAATCTTTGACAATATTCAGCTCTCCCTCCCAAAATAATTCTAGATGGAAATAAGTTATCTAATAATGCTTTTCCTTCACGCAAAAACTCTGGAGAAAAAATGATCCGATCTGTGTGAAATTTTGTATTCAAATAATTCGTAAATCCGATTGGCACTGTAGATTTTATAACTATATATGCAACAGGATTAATACTTAGGCAATCAGCTATAACTGATTCTATACCCTCAGTATCTAATACTCCTTTATTTTCATCAAAGTCTGTTGGTATTGCTATTATGATACAATCAACTTTTTCAAAGTACTTCTCATCATAAATACAAGCTTCGAATTTCAAATCTTTATTTAAAAAATATCTCTCCAACTCATAGTCGATAAATGGACAAATTTTATTATTAAGCTGTTCGACTTTCTGTAAATTAATGTCTAATCCAACCACGTCATGTTCCTGAGATAACAGGACAGATAAAGTCAAACCGACGTACCCCATACCAACTGTAGTTATTTTCATAATAGACCTTCTACTACTTTCTTATCTGTTTACATTCAGCGCACCCACTTGATTTAGTTTTTTTAAACCTAATTTATAAGTGGTTGGATTTAATTCATAGGTAATGAACTTTCTATTTTTCTTAAAAGCACACAAAGATGTAGTCGCTTGCCCCATAAACGGATCCAACACAACATCACCTTCCAGAGAATAAATATCAATAAGTTGATTGACAATTTGTTCTGGAAAAGCTGGTGGTCTTGTAGAATAATCCCAAGGTATATTCCAAATGCAGTCAATAAATTTAGTGCCCTCAATGTTTCTATCCCACACTATAAATTCTGACTTTTTCTTAAAAATCAATATGTATTCATAGTTATTTAGAATCAAAGACTCATTATTCGAATAACTTGAAGGATATTTTTCAACTTGATTTTTGATATATGAAGTATTATTCAAATTCCATATTATTGTCCCTTCAATATAGAAATTATGCTCCGCAAAGAATTTTTCAATTTCATGTTTGATATCGTAATACATATTTTGATTTTTTCTGCTAATTTCTACAGAACTGCAAATATTGATGCAAATTGTTCCTGTTTCTTTTAATATTTTACTACATCTTTCCCAAACACTATTTAGACTCTGAATATAGCCTTTATATGTTTCTGTTAACCCAATCTGATCATCGTGTTGATAATCAACTAAATTAAAATATGGTGGAGAAGTGATTATTAAATCAACAGAATCATTTTCTACATCTTCCATAGCTCTGGAATCACCTAAATAAGCCTTATTCTCTGTTTTCATGTTTTTTACTCCTTTTAGTTTTTTCTATTAACATATACGAGATTAATATCATTACAATCATAAAACAAGAAATCAATAAGATAGTTATTCTCATATTAAATATTTGAATTCCTACACCAATTATCGGATTTACCAACATTGTAACAAGACTAATTGAAAAGGATAGTCCTGATATAACTGTTGCTCTTGAATTGTCATCAACCCAAAGATGTAACATCTCCATGATAATAGGATCAAGAATATCTATGATAATGTACAACAGTAGAAAACTAAATATAAATGTGGCATTGAAAGGCAAAATTTGAAAAATAATGGAAATCATTAGTATCAATGATAGCAGCATAATTAATTTAGAAACTCTTATTTTTGATATTTTATAAGCTTGAGTTGCTACTATGCCACCAATGATACTATAAATCATAAACATAGCTCCATTAATAGATGTAGAAAATCCTATTTTAGAAAAATAATCTGGTAATAAAGCAAATACTACGTTAATTGCTGAGACAATAACCGTAGTAAAAGCGAACATGAAAAGAATTTTAGTAGATTTTAGCAACCTATGAAAAACTGAAAATAATTCTTTAAATTTCGGAACACCATTTTGATTAAGATCTTCTATAGAGTGTTTCTGATTATCTGGAATAGATATGATGATTATCATTGAACCTATAAGTGTAAAAGATTGTATAAAATATGGTAAACATCTTGTAATGCTATATAAACCACCTCCTATAAATGTAGCAATCCCCAAAGTCAGAGCGCTGATTAATTGTAACTTTCCTCGTATTTTCCCATAACTCTCCTCCTTGCCTTCACTTCTTAGAGATTCAAAAAACAAGGCATCATCAGCTCCACTTAAAAAAGCATTTCCTACTCCTTCTAAAACAAATGCACCTAGTATAACATAGTAAACATAGTCCTTCATTAGCAAGATTGATGAAAGAGTTAATAATGGAGTAATTGATAACAGAACTAGTCCCAATAGAACGATTTTCTTCTTACTAAACCTATCTCCTAAAATTCCGGAGGGAATCTCTGAAACTAATTGTGAAAATAGAAAAATAGATTGAAAAAATGCAAATTGTACTAAAGATAATCCCAAAAACTGAACAATAAAGATAATATTTACTATTCTAGTAAATCGTAAATTTGTAAAAATGATATATAGATAATATTTTAACTCTGATGAAATTTTATTGCTTCTCATACCACATTCCTTCTAATTCATCTTTTACTAACCAAAAATTATCAACATCAAAAGATTTAAAAATAGCTTCCAATTCTATTCTATTCATAAATTCATGAAACAATGGATCAGATTTTCTAGTTTTATTCAAAGATGCTGATTCAAAAATACCTATTTTCCCATTATTACTCCTATGCATGCGATTTCTACAACTAAGAGATGGCATATCTATATATATTTTGGGATATATTTTATTACTGATTCTCCAGGCTTTGCCAATTGCTTTACACTGACTTAACTCTTCACAAACTATAATTTCTTCAAAATTTTCTTCAAAATATTCTGAAATGAATTCTGGTAAATACGAAATGATTGATCTACGAAAATGAAGTAATAGTTCTGGTCCAAATACAATATTCTTTGCACTAGGCACTAAATCATACAAACCTTTTAATTCATCATCACTAAAGTTATGTTTTTTTAATATCTTATCAATCATTTTATAAGATAAATCTCTTCGAATTATTTTTATTTCAATGCCTACACGTTTTCCTAGCTGTTCAAAAAATATTTCTAAGCGTTTAACAAATTGTTGCCATCTTTCTTTTTCACAATCATCTTTACATGATTCAATAGGTGTATCCACATATATTGCACAATTTAAATTTTTCATGATGGCCTCATTAATAGGCATCAGTATATCAAAGTAAAAATTGATAGCCAGATTATCAATTTTTGCATCACAGCGATCAATACAAGCCCCCCCAACAACAAGACTGTTATTTGGAGAAAAATTACTTGTTTCATCAAAAACTATTAAATTATCCCTAAAACTAGCATCATAATTTAAGTCATTTAATGAAATTATCTGATTTAAATCTTTTTTATACATTTTTTTCACTAGTAAATTGGAAAAATCAATATCTTCAATCACAGGCATGTATTATCTTCCTTTCAATAGTCCTTTTTCAAGCATAATTCTAATAATTGAACGAATACCGCTCTCTTCCTTATATTGAATTTCATTTTTTGATTCATACACCGAACCTTCATTAATATATGATATTATATTGTCGAAGATTTCTTCTTTATATCTTGTACTAATATTAGAAAATGCTTCTCTTACTTTAGTCACACCTTCACTTTCTTCAAGTAACTCATCTGTTGAAAATAAATATCCATACTTAGATAAGGTATTACAATTCCCAGAGATTTGATTATATTTTTCAAGCAATAATGCCTGAGAATAATTTGAAAGCAAAAAATAATGTGGTTTTAAGCCTAATTCTAAACTCTCTAAATAAAATGTCAAACCAGGTGTTGTAAATATCCTACTTGCTTCACATGACGCTGATAGAAACTCTTTATGGGACATTACTTTAAATGTAACATTGTAGTCAAAACGGTTGTTTGATTCAATCCATTTTTTCTGCGTCATGTTACAAGCACAATCAATCTCATATTTATCAATATTAGGTATTTTTGAAAAAAGTTTTAGATAAAATAACATGTACTTTTTGAAAAATACATCATTTTCATATGGAGTAACTATACCAGCGAAATTTAATAGAATTTTATTGTTTTTGAAATCTTTTGTTTTTGTTATTCCTTCCGTATTAATAATAGGATTTATTGTTTGGATATTCTTATACTGCGATAAATTATTGGGATCAATAAAAGCATTTTGAACAAAATAAATATCATATTCGTTAATCCCATCTAGGGGTTTTTCCCACATCCAACTTAGACTATCAACAAATACACTTTTTACATTTAAATTTGTATCTCGTTGAATTTTAGGAATATTCAGATTCATAACATTAATTAAGAGTTCATAATTCTTAATATCTACTATTTTCAAAAAGCTTTCAGACCTAATTTCATCAGTATCACACTCGATGTATTCTAATCTATTACCAAAGTTGGTCTTAAAAAATTTATAGATTCTCCATTTCCGCAAAATGTAATCTCTTTATATCCCATCTTCAATAGCTCTTTGATAATAGAATATAATTTGGAAGACGGACCAAAACCAAAATTTGTAGTTACTGTCAAAATTCTCATAACAATCACCTAATAAATATATGCTTTTCTATGTACTTTAATATTTTTAACCATTCAAGTTTATCTGGAAACTCATCTTCAGAATCATAATAAATAACATGAACCTGAGTACCTGTTGTGTGTAAACCTTCATACAATGGTGTTTTTGAACCGATTCTTTTGTTAATTCCTAAGACAATAGGAATAGAGTGCGCTGAAGCCCAACCAAGTTCCACAGCACATCCATAACTATTATTTGGAAAAGTAATATATACATTACTTTGTTTCAGTATCGAATAATCTCTAAGGGTACATTCTAAAGAATCTGCAATCTTTTTGCCAAATTCTTCTTCCTCTAGAGCACAAAACACATTATGACCATACGATCTCAAATCAGAAATAATCCCCTTAATTCTGGACTTTGTCGCAGTTTCTAACGGACTTTTCAAGTTCGGATTAATTATTCCTGTGATTGGTGTACCTAAAAAAATATCCATTGTTATTCATTCCTTTCTTTCGTTTCATTCAATACACAACACTGAGTTAAAAAGTATTGTGCTCTTTGTTTAAAACTATAATATAAAACGTGAAAACATATCACTATTACAAATCGCGACGAGGCGATTAAGTGAGTGCTTCAGCCAATACATTTGAAAAAATCCATCATTATAACTGTAGTTCATCCTATTAGGTACAACCAACTGTGACCATAATACTAAAAAAATCAAAGAGAAAACTAGGAAGCTTGTCTTGTACATCTCAAAATACTGATTTTATAATGAAGATAAGACTAGAATGCTAATTAATAGATTTACAGATAAATATCTGATATCTTGTATTGCTTTACGATTTCTTAAGATTATAATTAGTAAATTTATTATTAGATAAGCGACTTGTTTATAAAAAGAAATAGGCCTTTCTCAAATTTGGTGAAGGAATACTCCTCGTGTTTCAATTACTCAAAATTAGAGTAAATAATAAATATATTACATTTATATTTTTTCAAACTTTCCCTCACAATTATTTATTAAATTGAAGAAACATCTACTAATAGCTATTCCCCCATTCTGAATAATAAATAGCTTAAGATAATAGCTTTGAAGTAAAGTATCCTCGTTAAAACAGATCTCTCCTTCAACTACTTTAGTTCCAATATTTTTAAAACGTATTCTTTTCAACTCTGGTGAGGTATTTGATGACTTTTCTACATATGTTGGTAGCTGTACTCCTAAGTAAACATCTCCTCTATGTTGTGGAGTAATAACAATCTTATATTTTATTCTTAATCTTTCTCTATCATAATTATCACACATAAAATCTACTTCTGGCATGCCTGTCATTGAAGTATTTTTATCACCGCACCTATAACAATAGAAAGAATTAATATTGAATAAATTGTTAGTTTCTGGAATATAGTTGCAACCAACACCCGAACTTCCACAACAACATATTTTTTTGAAAATACTACTTTCATCAATTATAGACCTAAAAATATTATATCGATCAAATTCGAAAAGCTCGTCATTTTGGTTCTGAATCATTATTTCAGCTATCTTTTTAGAAATAGGATTTACTCTATTTATTAAATTTTGTTCAAAATTTAAATATTTTTCTTCTGTCACTCCATAGGTACCTCTGCGTGTCATTTGCATGTAATCTGCTAAAACATTATTAGATAACTTTTTTACCTCATGTTCACTACTTAATAACCCAGACGAAACATATGAAGCAAGTCGCGATAAAATCATTTTGCTACTTTGGGTTAATCGGACAATCCCATTTATATTTTCAAGTGATTGATCTACTTTTCTAGTATTTGGGAGTCCAATATTAACAATTGAAACAAACGGCTGTACATCATTTAATTTATTATGAAGTTTGGTTCCAATATTTGTCAAATTTGAATCTGAAAAAATTTCATATATCTCTGGATTATCAATCGATTGAACAGCAATAGAAGCAACAATATTTCTTGCTATTCCATCGATAGCATCTAATGTTAAGTTGAATCTAGAATCATACAATCTACAATCATTAAACGGAAAATTACTACAAGATAATAAAAATAATGTTTCAACATTTATAGAGCTAATACGTATTGCTTTACTCTCATCCTTAAAAAAAGATTGCCCTTGATGGCCCCAAGAAGGAGCAAATTTTTCTTGTTGAGGAATTAATTTATTAAAACCATGCAAAGTGAAATCAGCTAAATTTAGATGATCTTCTTTTCCATGTCCATGAAAAACTAATTCTGACCAAGATTTTTCTTCCAAAAGATTTTTTATATTTTCATTTTCAAGCCTTTTTATATCAAAAATATCCCATTTGTTTTTTGTTTCACTAAATTCATTTAACTTTTTATGCGAAAAGACTGCTTTTCGTACTTCTTTTTCACTTTTTGAGTAAAACTGCTTTCCTATCATCCAAGACAATGAAGATAGATCTCTTCCTGTCAGTATGTACAGTTCAATATTATTTTTCTTACAATATTCTAATATAGTCAAAATTTTATATTGTGAAAAATCTTTATATAGTCCTATTACTACCAGATTTTCTATGTTTATCATCTCATTTAAAGAGGTCACCCACTTCTTACAAAATAACCTACAGTTTTTATAAAACTCTAAATCAGAAGATAGAGTGATCCCTGCATCGCATTGGTAAATTGGCGTTGTTTTATAGCATTCGGAATATTCATTGTTAATTCGCTTGATATTATGAAGTAAATCTTCTCTTTTGTGGTCAACAAAAATAGGAATTTCTCCTTGAAAATTTAAACCCATAGTATTAAAAGCATTCGAATACTCTTGTACATTATTTGATATTTTAAATAAATTCTGTTTTTTCAATTAAAGCCTCCCAAATTATAAATACCGTATTTTATACTATGTATCTATAAAATCTTAAGTCTTTAGAATATTCTAAAGACTTAAGTGTACACTTAAGCATTTTACCCACCAACAATTATAATAATATCCATCACCAAAACCAAAATCGGCAAAAATTTTGAAATTTTCTTCATACTCGGACTTCCTTTCCGTTTTTATTTATTGTACAATAAATAAAAACGGATTTAATTTTTGTTGGGAAAATGGGAAATTATGAAATCAAAACTTGGCATCACACTTAGAAAAGTTCGTAAAGGAAAACAAATTAGTCTATGCTCTGTAGCAGATGAACACCTTTCAAAATCTCAAATATCTAGATTCGAACGTGGGGAATCAGAGATATCTTGTATTCGACTTATCAATATTTTAGACAAATTACACATTACTTTAGATGAGTTTCTTATTTTACATAATGAAAATTATACTAATGCTGAATTATTCGCTAATTTGGTTCAATATATTCGTAAGCAATATTCATCACATAACATCAAAAATATAGCTGCTCTACTTTCTGACTCATCACATTACACTTTAAATTCTTTCGATAAAACAATGATAAAATCCATTCTACATACAATGGATTCCAGCATTATTCCATCAAATAAAGAATTACTTCAATTGACAGATTATCTCTTCAAAGTTGAAAAATGGGGTTACTATGAAATCACTTTATTAGGTAACTGTGTACGAACAATAAACTACAACTCCTACTTCCTATTAACAAAGGAAATGTTGAACAATTACATCTACTCTTCGTTGAATAAAACAAATAAGCGAATTGTCACTCAATTGGCCATCAATTGTCTAATTCTTAGCGTAGATAAGGAAGAATTTTCAAACTGTACTTGTCTAATCACCGAAATAAAAGCATTATTAGATAATGAATTAAACTTTTATGAACAGACAGTTTTTCTCTATGCAACTGGTTACTTTGAATTTAAGCGTCATTTAGATAGCGGAATTGAAAAAATGAAACAGGCCATACAAGTCCTTGATATTTTAGGAGAAGACAAGTTAAAATTACACTATACTAGCCATTTCGATAAACTGGTAAACAAAGAATAGATGAAATGATTCTCTACTATTTAACATTTTACAAATCAAGGGTGTCTCCATAAACTCACAACATCTCTAATGATTTTACCCTGATAGCAATAGACAGTTAAAAAGCCCTGAAATCAGCTAAATTTCAAGGCTTTCTTTATAGGCTATTGTATCAATTTACTTATTCCGATTTCTGTTGCTACTAGTTTAATTGTCATCCTTCAATACTTTCTAAATCTTTTAACTTAACCGAAACAATTTTTGAGACACCTGACTCTTGCATGGTCACTCCATAGATGGAATCAGCCGCTGCCATGGTTCCCTTACGGTGGGTTACGACGATAAACTGGCTGTCCTTGTCAAAGCGGTTAAGGTAATCCCCAAAGCGTTTGACATTGGCTTCATCCAGCGCAGCCTCTACCTCATCCAAGATAACAAACGGAATAGTTTTAACTCGAATGATAGAGAAAAGCAAGGCTAGAGCCGACAGGGCTTTTTCCCCACCACTCATAAGGTTGAGAGACTGGATTTTCTTACCTGGTGGTTGAACAGAAATCTCAACCCCAGCTGTCAGCAAGTCGCCCTCAGTCAATATCAAGTCCGCCTGACCTCCACCAAACATCTGCTTGAAGGTCACTTTAAAGGACTCACGAATAGCCTCAAAGGTTGATTTAAAGCGATCTTTGACCTCATCATTCATCTCTGTAATGGTCTCAAGGAGCAGATTTTTTGCTGACAAAATATCATCTCGTTGTCTATTTAGGAAATCCAGACGATTGTGAACTTCTTCGTACTGTTCAATAGCTTCCAAGTTGACTGGACCCAGTGAGCGAATAGCCTTCTCCAAATCCTTAACCTCTTGCTCTGCCAGATTGAGATTTTCCAATTCATGTGCCTTTTCTAGAGCTTCAGTATAACTAATCTGGTACTGGTCTGTTAATTGACTTTGTAAATGGCGCAAATGCTCACTGACTTTTTCTTTCTTGGCTTCAGCACGCGTTTGCTTGCGAATCCACTCCTCATTCTGTTGGCGAGCCTGGTCCAAATGACTAGCAATATCATCCAGCTGACCTTCAATATCATCCAACTCAAACTGCTTGCGAATTAAACCTTGTTGGAGGTTTGTTTTCTGCATTTTGGCTTCTTCTACCTGTTGACTGAGCAATTCTGTATCAACTTTCTCAAGATTGTCAACCTTTTCTTGAAGAAGGCGCTGGATTTCCTCTTGTTCGATATTCAGATTATCCAATTCCTTGCCTAGACGGTCAATATCAGCCACTTCATAACGTTTTTGCCCTTGCAGTTCTGTCTTAAGCAGGCGAGCTTGCGCTAGCTCTTCCTGCAAATTTTGATAGCGTTCTTGGATGGCATTTTTGTTGGACTTAATTTCTTCAATCTCAGCTTCCAGATTTTGCTTGTCACTGGCAATGGTAGCAAGGCGATCTTGGCATTTTTCCTTATCTGCTTGCCAATCTCCGTCAGAAAGACGATCTAATTCCTCTTCTTGGAGTTTCCAAAGAGTTTCCAGTTCTTCAACTTGCTGACTGGTCTGCTGATAGGCGAGGGACAAGCCTTGCTCCTGAATACGAGCCTGCTCTCCCTGATATTTAATAGCTTCTAATGATTCGGTCAATCTAGCCATCTGGTCTTGTAAGATCTTCAAACTCGACTCTTCTGAACGAAGACTTGCTTCCTCTTCAGCAATTTCTTTTTGCAATTGCTCCAGTTCTGGCTTGATAAAAATACTGTTATTCTGGCGATTGGCACCACCCGCATAGGAACCACCTGTTCGCAACTCTGTTCCATCCAATGTCACCATACGAACCTGATAACGAACCTGGCGAGCTGCTTCACGCGAATGCTCTACAGTATCAAAAATAGCCGTCGTAGCTAGCAAGTTCTTGAAAATAGCTTCCAACCTATTATCGAATGTCACCAACTCATCTGCCATGCCCAGAAATCCCGGACTTGCAGCGATAGCATCTTGATTCTGGCTAGAAATCGTACGAGCCTTGATCGTTGTCAAAGGAAGAAAGGTTGCACGACCGGCTCTGTTTCGTTTAAGGAAATCAATCGCCTTGGTTGCCGCATGTTCATCTTCTACGATGATATGCTGACTGCTGGCTCCGAGCGCGATTTCCAGCGCAGTTTGATAATTCACATCAAAGGTCAGGTGCTCACTGACTGCCCCAATAATCCCATCTAGGTGGTCTTTTTCTTGGAGAACACTCTTCACACCTGCATAAAAGTTACTGTGATTTCTAAGGATGTTTTCCAAACTCTGGGCTCTAGCCTGTTTATTTTTGAGACTATCCAGACGGTCAAAGAGTTGACTTTGTTGAGCTTGATAGGAAGCTTTCTGCTCCTCTTGCTCCTTGGCAATAGCTTGATAGTTAGCCAATAATTTCTGAACCTGCTCCTTGGCAGTTTCAAGCTCTTCTTTTTGCTGACTAGCCTTCTCTTTAGCTGTAGCCAATTGTTCTTTGAGTTTTTCTAGTTGATCTGCTTGTTTTTGAGAAAGCTGACGACTATTTTCCAACTCGTTTTCGATACGGGTCAACTGGTTTGAGACATCTGCTTCTTCTTGTAAAAGGGCTACAAAGCGTTCACGTAGAAGCTCAATCATCTGATCAGGATCATCTGAAAAAGCCAGTAATTCAGCTTCTAAACGATTAAGTTTTTGATTATTTTGGACTAGATTTTCCTCTAACAGAGTTAAAGAGCTTTCTTTATCAGATTTTTCTTGGCTGAGTAAATTTCTCTTATCCTCCAAAGCAGCCAAACGAGCTTGTGCTTCCTGTTGATTCAGGGCTACTTGCTCAGATTCTAATTTCGATAGGGCTAATTTTCTCTCTAAGTCACTAATTAGACTGGTCAAATCCATCAAACTGCCTTGGTCTTTGGCCATTTCAGCCTGTAAATCTTGGCGTTGCTTCTTGAGATTCTGATTTTCCTCTTCTAATTTTTCACGCTTTTGATAGTAGCTCGTCAAAAGTTCCTGAACCTGAGCCAACTCTTCTTCTGTCGAGTCTAGTTCAGCCTTATTTTCCTTGATTTGAGCAACCAGAACATCTAAATAAATAGCCTTGCGTTGACCTTCCAAGTCTAAAAACTTACGGGCATTCTCAGCTTGCTTCTCAAGAGGCTTGATTTGATTATCCAACTCGTAGATAATGTCTTCAAGACGATCCAGATTATCCTGAGTTTGCTGCAGTTTACTCTCAGTTTCTTTTCTGCGAGTCTTGTATTTCAAAACACCTGCAGCTTCTTCAAAAATAGCTCTGCGTTCCTCAGGCTTGGAATTAAAAATCTCCTCAACCTTCCCTTGGGAAATGATGGAGAAGGAATCTCGTCCCAAACCTGTATCCAAGAAAAGGTCATGAATATCACGCAAACGGACTTTCTTGCCGTCAATCTTGTATTCGCTATCTCCACTACGATAGATATGGCGTTCCACCCTAATTTCTTGGCCTGCATCCTTGATAAATCCGTCATGATTATCCAGAGTCACAACTACAGAAGCATAATTGAGCGGTTTGCGACTTTCAGTTCCAGCAAAAATGACATCCGGCATCTTGCCGCCACGGAGACTCTTAACACTTGACTCCCCCAAAGCCCAACGCAGACTTTCTGTAATATTCGACTTTCCAGATCCATTGGGTCCAACGACTGCCGTCACACCTTGGTCAAAGACGACCTTGGTCTTGTCAGCAAAAGACTTGAATCCCTGAATTTCGATTTCCTTTAAATACATGAATCCAGCCCTTTCTCAACGGCATTTTTGGCAGCTTCCTGCTCTGCTAGTTTCTTAGAACGACCTTGACCTTGACCAATGCTTTTACCTTCAACAAGAACTTCTACATCAAAGACCTTATCGTGTGCAGGACCCGTTTCAGAAATCACCTGATAACGAATAGCCACATCGCCATTGACCTGAAGTAACTCTTGGAGATGGGTTTTGTAGTCTGTAATCATCTCAAATTCGCCTGCTTCAACCTTAGGAATCATGACTTGATAGATAAATTCCTTGACCTTGGCCACATCCTTGTCCAAAAGGAGAGCACCAAGAAAGGCTTCGAAGGCATCACCAAGAATGGTGTCACGATTGCGTCCACCAGACTTTTCTTCCCCTTTACCCAGCTTGATAAACTGATCAAACTGGCAATCACGTGCAAAACCAGCCAAGCTTTCCTCACGGACAATCATGGCACGAAGTTTAGACAAATCACCCTCAGGTTTTTTAGGATATTTTTTATACAGATATTCTGAAATCAATAACTGTAGAACAGCGTCTCCTAAAAATTCCAAGCGTTCATTGTGTGAAATTTTTAAGAGGCGGTGCTCATTGGCATAACTCGTATGAGTAAAGGCAGTCTCCAGTAACTTTTTGTCTGCAAATTCGATTGCAAAATGGTTCTTTAGTACAGTTTGTAATTCTTTCATACCAACCTCTTTCTAACTGATAACAGTCCTTTTTATTATATCAAAAAAAGCCTCCTGAGTCACTCTAAAACGGGACTGGAGGGGATTTGGGCATTCTTTAGACAGAGATTTTCAGTTTTATACTCAATGAAAATCAAAGAGCAAACTAGGAAACTAGCCGCAGGCTGCTCAAAGCACTGCTTTGAGGTTGTAGATAAGACTGACGAAGTCAGTTACATATATCTACGGTAAGGCGACGTTGACGTGGTTTGAAGAGATTTTCGAAGAGTATTAGGGGCAAATTTGAGGCAGGATAAACAAAAAGCCCTATTAAAGGCTTTTTAGGATGTTTACATCCACCCTGAGGGAATCGAACCCCCATCTCAAGAACCGGAATCTTACGTGATATCCATTACACTAAGGGTGGAAACTTGTTTTATTATAACAGAAATTTGCTCTAATAACAAGTTTTTTTCTAGTGAGATAGGCCGTCTTAGTGGGAAGCATCCCCATTCCAGATAGAGTTTTTCACGATCACATAATCAACGTGTTTAAGGTCAGCAACCTGACGTCCACCTGCGTATGAAATGGCACTTTGCAAATCTTGTTCCATCTCAGTTAGAGTGTCTTGCAAATGACCTTTGGCAGGAAGCAAGATGCGTTTGCCTTCCACATTTTTGTAAGCACCTTTTTGATATTGTGAAGCTGAACCGTAGTATTCTTTGAATTGTTCACCATCGACTTCAATCGTTTTCCCTGGACTTTCGATGTGTCCAGCAAAGAGGGAACCAATCATGACCATGCTAGCACCGAAGCGGATAGACTTGGCAATATCACCGTGAGTACGAATTCCTCCATCAGCGATAATCGGTTTACGCGCAGCCTTGGCACACCAGCGTAGAGCAGCCAACTGCCAACCACCTGTACCAAAACCAGTCTTAACCTTGGTGATACAAACCTTACCAGGACCGATTCCGACCTTAGTAGCATCCGCACCAGCATTTTCCAATTCACGCACAGCTTCTGGTGTTCCCACATTTCCAGCAATGACAAAGGTATCTGGCAATTCTTTCTTGATGTGTTGAATCATAGAAATCACGCTATCCGCATGACCATGAGCAATATCAATAGTGATATACTCAGGAGCATCAGTCTTGAGCTGTCTAACGAAATCATACTCATAGTCCTTAACACCGACAGATATGGAAGCAATGAGCCCTTGATTGTGCATTCGTTTAATAAAAGGAATGCGTCCTGCCTCATCAAAACGGTGCATAATGTAGAAGTAACCACCTTTAGCCAGTTGCTCTGCTACATTTTCATCCAAAATCGTCTGCATATTAGCTGGCACAACAGGTAGTTTAAAGGTGTGATTTCCTAGAGTGACACTTGTGTCCGCTTCTGCACGGCTTTTAATGACACATTTATTTGGAATCAATTGAATATCTTCGTAATCAAAAATTGGAAATTCATTTAACATATCGATGTCTCGTTTCTTTTGTAATGACCTACCTATGCTCTCGCATCACTACGCCTTTTCCGACGTTTCCTTAATTCATTATAAACCAAAGTACAGTTTTTGTCAAATAATTTTATAAATTGAAATATAATGTTCGGATTTTATTGCATAAATAACAATAAAAAGAGGAGAGATTATTTTCTCCCCACTTCTTTAGTAATATTACTTTTAAATATTTCTTCGGAGTTTTCCAGCATTTCACAAAATTCACGATAAGATGAAGACTTCTGAGGAATTTGGATAGACCATTTCTTCAACAAAGCTCCATAACCTGCTAGCTTTCCTATCTCATTATCAATAACCTTGTCCTCGCTCGGAAAAACCAGACCAGCCTTCTCAGCTTTTAAAATATAAGAATAGGAAATCAGCTGGAATAAGTCCTCACGGTTGATTCCTTTTTCAGTCAATTCCAGTTTTTTATACTTAGCATCTAATACTATTTTAAGCTCTTCTTGATAAAAATCTGGATATACTTTCCGTTTCCCAACAGAAAATACCGAAATACCACCTAGTTTTTCTTTATTTCGTGGATGTACAAAACATTTTGGCAACAAGGTGTAAACATACTCTTCCCAAAGCCAGGCAACATCAAAGAGAATACCATAGATTTTTTGATCTTGATACCCTAAACCGTGCTTTTCTTGGTTTAGGATCATCAGACAAAGTTCTTGTAAGTTTCTGTACTCGTGAAAGTATGCATGACGTATAGGTTTAGATTGATTTCCCCGAATAATCTTAGCACGATCAGCTAGTTTATAAGAGGGCGTTACCCGCACGATTTCAGATACGTTTTCACGACTAGTTGAGAGATTATCTAGTACCCCTTGACCAATGCTTTTCTGATTCTTAATGTATTCAATAGTGTGACGGACCAACTGCATGAGGGGATTATCATAGGTGAACTCTCTCGTTGTGTAGACAATATTTCCCGTGAAAGGAAGATTTTTCTTGAGATGGTTTCTTACATCAATCACTCCCTTAACATGACTGTCGTTATGAGAAAATCTCTGGTATTCCTTATAAAGACCTTTTCGAATAGCAGCTTGTAGATACTCGGGGAAGAGATACATCAAAAGTTGATAAAGCCTCTCTTCACGAGACAAAGCAACATCTAAACTAGTGAGATTGATATGAAGAACCTTGTTTAAGAGATAATGCAAAAAATGGTCATTACTCTCATCAGAAAATCGTGAGGAAATCGTTAATCTTTCCTGACCATATCCAAGAAAACCAATCACGTTCCCTGTCTTGATTTTCTGATTGACTGTTTCAAAAATCTTTTGGTCCTTATCCAAATCAGGAGTATGAGTCAAATCATTTGGAAAAATGAAAATACGTTCATCTTGGGATAGACTTTCCAAGGTTCTGTCTAAAAGAAGATTGCTTAGTTTAGGATATTCTTCAACAAATTTTTCTTTAATAATCTTGTGTTGATTATCAGTTATCCTCATCTTTATTTTCATCGCTTTCTTCGTCATCTGTATGTTTCTGAATAGTTTGCTCATTTTCTTTTAAATCAAACGCTTTTTTCAATATTTTTAGTTTTTCAACTTCCTCATAGGAACCACGTAGATAATCTTCCAAAAGCGGTTTAAGGTAATCAGACCAAAGTAATTCATAGTCAAAATCTACATCCTTCAACTTAAGAAAATAACTTGGTCCAATATGATAATGACTGTTTAATTCCTGAACATTTTCGATAGCAGCGTTCAAGTTTCTTAGACGAATTTTTGCTTCTTCTGCATGGATATTCAACTCTTTATCCAACATGCCAACTTGACCCTCGGCAGTAACTTCAACAAAACGAAAACGACGACGCATAGCAAAATCAAAGGTATCCACTGAACGATCAATATCATTCATAGTTCCGATGATGTAAACATTTTCGGGGATATAGAACTTTTCATCAGTTTCGTGTAGATTTGCATATTGGGTAGAAACACTTCCTTTTTCACCACGATAGCCAGGGTCGATAGAGAAAAAGAGTTCGCCAAAAATCTTAGAAATCTCCCCACGATTGATTTCATCGATGATGAAGACGAATTTCTTATCAGTATCAATTTCTATTGGGGAAACATAGTCTTTCAAACCAAATCTCTTTCTCAATGTTTCTAGGACAGTTTTTCCACCACTTTTGTAGTATTCTTGCTTATTATAATTTTTATCTTTATACAACTCGTAAACATATTTGCTAGGTAGTGACCATCCTGGAACACCACTATCATAATTTACTGACAAATTTTGTCTACTATTAACAGATAAGTAAGATGTTTTTGTTATATATTCTTTTTCTTCAGCAACATTTATATATTCTAAGTAAGAATCCCAAGCCTCATCAAAATTATCTTGTCCTCCAATCAATTGGGTTTCTTTTGCTTTCTGACAAAAATCTTTAAAAATACCGTCCTGTAGCCTAAACTCAATAGCTCCATCCCCATTTGATACTGGTCTTAAACCTTCTACAAAATCCGTATAATCATAAGATGGATGAAACTGTACAAAGCCGATTTGCTCCTCATGACCTTCCGTTAACTCTTTAGCAATTTCTTTAGCAAGATAAGTTTTTCCCGTCCCCGGTGCACCACGGAGGATGAGGTTTTTGGATTTTCTTAATATACCACTATAATTAAATAAAAAATCATTCCTTAACATAGTTTCACTTTCTAATTTTTTATACTTTTTCCAATTAGGATGATTCAAAAAATAGTCATAGTCTTGAATTATGATTTCATCACTTGCAGCAAATTTTATTAACTGGTTAGTCTCTTTAGTTCGATACTTAATATCTGATGGAAACCATATTGTTTCTTGCCCCGTAAAGAAAAACCACTCCCTCTCTATATACTCTTTTTTCCAATCAACAATAATGGTATGCCCATCATCTAAAACCTCTTTAACAGTCGCCATTCCACGAATTTTCATCACAGAAACCTTTAAATCATCTTTCTTTACAAAAGGTAAATTCTTCTTTTTGACATATGTGGATTTAGCAAATAAAACGTCACCTGGTTTAATTTTATTAAACAACTTTAACATTTTTTGATACTGTTTATTTTCCTCGTTGTTATGCCATCCTAATTCCCACTTTCCTTCTTTCCTGAAATATTCAAGATAATCATCATCACCAAATCTTGTACCAACAAAAAAGTAATTATTTTGTTTACTGTTCATTTGAATACTCCTTTAATTTACTTTCACAAGTAAGTTCTATTAATATATAGCTCATCTCTAGCATATCATATCCTATAGAAAAAGAAAAGAATTTCTAAAGAAAAAGCCTAGTGTAGAGTGGAGTATTCCCTCTTAACACTAGACTTCTTTTTTATCCTAATAATACTCGCCCTGACGGTAATCCCATGAGTTAAAGGTATCTGACAGGTGCATCATAATCTTATCAATGTCAAGCCCTTTACGGATTACAACTGGAGCTGGTGAAGTTGATCGTGCTCCCCCTTGTTCTGGGATGAGTTTGCCATCTTTATCGACCATAGACACCATCACACCTTGCTCGTAGCGAGTTTCAATCGTTTTGTCAGGTTGGATGGATGCCACATAGTCGTCTGCTTCGATGACAAGGTCTACTGCTCCTTCGATACGTTCTCCGATACCTTCTACCTTACCACGGTTTCCTTTTCCAGATGGGTTTGCAGATGAAGCGTAAACCATTTTGCCTTCTTCCCAAAGTTTGGCAGCCAATTGTTCACCAGCTTTTCCAAATTTGATAACAAAACAGCTAGTACCACGCACGTCAGTCATAAGCTCTTCACGACCATCCCCATAAGCTTTGAGTTTCTCAAAGGCTTCTGGTTTCCAAGGAAGGATACAACCAAGAAGAATATCTTCATCCCAATGTTTTTGGTAGAAGGCTTCAATTTCTGGGTTGAGTTGTGCTAAAGCGCGAAGCTCGTCCATGCTACCACAGAGAACAACACCTGGTTTGTTACGGTTACGTTCTTTAGCTTCAAACTTACGTTCAAGACCTGCCTTGTCACTAGTCATGATGATGTAACCAACTTTAGTAGGGCAAACGATACATCCACCCTCACCTTTTAAAATATCATAGCCTTCTTGTGAAAGTGTTCCCTTCCATTGAATGTGTTTTGTCATAGTTCTATTTCCTTTTCTATTTTTCTTCTAATCCTGCCAGTAGGCTGGTCGTTGTTTTTCATAAGCAGCAATCAAATCTTCATACTGCAAGGTAATACCAATATCATCCAAACCATTTAAGAGTTTGTGTTTCCATTCGCTATCAATTTCAAACGTGAATTCTCCAACTGGTGAGATGATTTTTTGTTGTTCCAAGTCCACAGTTACCTGGTCACTTGGTTGTAGCTGAGCTAGTTTCTCTCTAACCTCTCTGGGCTGAACAATAGGCAACATACCATTATTGAGTTCATTATTGTAATGAATATCACCGAAAGACCCCGCAATCACGACCTTAAAACCATAGTCCGCTAGAGCCCAAGCAGCGTGTTCCCTCGAAGACCCTGCGCCGAAGTTATCCCCTGAAATGAGAATACTGGCTTTGCGATATTCAGGTCGGTTAAAGACAAAGTCTGGGTCCTCAGTATAGAGATCATCCAGATAACGCCAAGCATACATAAGGTACTTACCAAAGCCTTTTTTATCAATTAACTTGAGAAACTGCTTGGGTAGGATTTGGTCGGTGTCGATGTTATCATTCATAAGAGGAACGGTCGTTCCTGTATAAACTGTGAATTTCTCCATATCCTCTCCTTACTGGGCCTCTGGCATTTGCCGAACATCTACAAAGCGCCCTGCAATAGCTGCTGCTGCTGCCATGGCTGGACTGCAGAGGTGGGTCTTAGCACCAAAGCCTTGTCTGTCTTCAAAGTTGCGGTTGCTTGTTGAGGCACAGTGAACACCATCAGGTACCTTATCAGGATTCATCCCTAGGCACATGGAGCAACCCGGGTCTCTCCACTCAAAGCCAGCGTCTAGGAAAACCTTGTCCAAGCCCAACTTCTCAGCAGCTCGTTTGACAGGACGAGAGCCTGGAACTACGATAGCCGTTAAGTTAGGAGCTATTTTCTTCCCTTTGACAAATCGAGCAGCCAGTTGCAAGTCGCTGAGTCGAGCATTAGTACAAGAACCGATAAAGATATAACCTAGTTCAATATCCGCTGGCTTTTGACCAGGCTCCAAATCCATATAATTGTAGGCTCGTTCATCATTCATATCTTTGATTTCTGGGAAACTACTGTCAAAGTCAACACCCATAGCAGGATTGGTTCCCCAGGTTACCATAGGAGCTAAGTCTGAGACATCCATCTGGATAACCTTATCGTATACAGC
The DNA here is from genome assembly GCF_013277175.1 of Streptococcus sp. 3167. Classification (NCBI taxonomy): domain Bacteria; kingdom Bacillati; phylum Bacillota; class Bacilli; order Lactobacillales; family Streptococcaceae; genus Streptococcus; species Streptococcus sp. 3167. The sequence continues at coordinate 45,222 of NZ_VMML01000069.1, forward strand.
ATCCTCATCGCTGACAATTGTTTTCCAATCAGCCACAGCCTCATCGAAATCTTCTGGAACACATTCTCGTCCCTTGAGATAATCATAGGTGGTTTGGTTCGGATTCATGATTCCCATCTTAGATCCAAACTCGATGGACATATTGCAGATGGTCATTCGCTCTTCCATGCTCAGTGCATCAATCGCTTGTCCACGATATTCCACCACGTAGCCAACGCCGCAAGCAACGCCGTACTTGGCAATCAAGGCTAAAATGTAATCCTTGGAATAAACTCCCTTTTGAGGAACACCTGTAAATTCCACCAGCATTTTCTTGGGTTTGACCTGCCAGAGTGTCTGTGTCGCAAAGACATGTTCGACCTCACTGGTCCCAATTCCAAAGGCGATTGCTCCGAAAGCTCCGTGAGTTGCTGTGTGGCTATCTCCGCAAACGATGAATTTCCCTGGTTGGGTTCGTCCTGTCTCTGGACCAACCATATGAACGATCCCCTGTTTTTCAGAACCGTGGGCCGCATGTTCAATCCCAAACTCCTCAACATTTTCAGCAAGTTTATCAATTTGCGCCTTGGAAATAACATCTCGAATATCGTAGATATTGACTGTCGGAACATTGTGATCAAAGGTTCCAAATGTCAAGTCTGGTCGTCTCAATCTACGACCTGCGTCTCGTAGTCCTTGAAAGGCCTGAGGACTGGTCACTTCGTGGATATAGTGCTGGTCCACATACATGAGTTGGGGCTGCCCCTCTTCTCCTGTGATAACATGACGATCCCATAATTTATCAAAAATCGATTTTCCTGTCATCCATTACCTCCAAATAAAATATAAGGCTACTAGTGTGGTCACCATCCCAAGAAACCAAACTATTTTAAAGTACCATTTTCGAGTCTTGTGGTGAAAGATGATTCCTGCTAGCCAGGCACCAAAACCACCACAAGTAAAGGCCAAAATAAGTAAGATTTTCTCAGGGATGCGCCAAACTCTTCTCCTTGCCTTAGATTTGTCAATACCATAAATCAAGAAAACCATGACATTCCAAATCAAAAGGACTAGAGTAATTTTTTCGTCTAACTTCATAACCTTGCAATAATAGCTTCCGTCATTTCCTTGGTCGAAGCCTGTCCCCCTATATCTCTTGTTAAAACACCAGCTGCCAAACTTGCCTCAACAGCACGCTCGATACGCTCTGCATCCTCATAACGTCCAAAACTGTCTCTCAGCATCATGGCCACTGATAAAATCATGGAGATAGGATTGGCAATTCCTTGACCAGCAATATCAGGTGCTGAACCGTGAATAGGTTCATAGAGACTTGGTCCATTTTCAGAATGACTGGCTGATGGCATAACCCCAAGTGTGCCAGATAGAACGCTTGATTCATCCGAGAGAATATCTCCGAAAAGATTTTCTGTCACGATGACATCAAACTTGGCAGGATTGGTAATCATGAGCATGGCAGCTGAGTCCACTAACTGGTGTTCCAAGGTTACATCTGGGAAATTCTGTGAGACCTTCTCAGATACTTTCCGCCAGAGTTTTGAGGTCGCCAACACATTTTGCTTATCGATACTAGTAACGATTTTTCTGCGATTTCTTGCAATTTCAAAGGCTTTGCGAATAATCTGCTCCACTTCCTCATAGCTATAGTCGTTGATATCACGCGCTTTGCGCTCTTCAAGGATATGATCTCCAAAGTAAATCCCGCCTGTCAACTCACGCACCACGATAAAGTCTACACCAGCAATTCGTTCCGGTTTGAGTGGTGACAAATGCTTGAGACTGTCAAAGATTTTTACAGGGCGAATATTAGCGTAAAGATTGAGTTCCTTACGGAGAGCTAGCAAGCCTTGTTCAGGCCGAACCGCTGCTCCATCATACTGAGGACTACCGATAGCCGCTAGGAGAATAGCAGATGCTTCACGACATACCTTGAGGGTTTCATCAGGTAAGGGATGCCCTGCAGCATCGATACCTGCACCTCCAAAAGGTCGTCTATCAATCTCATAGTCAAAACCTGTTTTTTCAGCTAGAGCTTCCAGAATCTCTAAACCAGCCTCCATGATTTCTGGGCCAATTCCGTCCCCTGCTAGAGCTACTATTTTCTTTGTCATAGCATTCTCCCTTACACACTAGGCATGTCACGATAGGAAACACTGCGTCCCATCTCACCAGCATTCTCTTTTTGAACAAAGGTATTGGCATTGATGTAGGCAATAGCAGATGCTTTCAGTACATCGAAATCAAGCCCTGCTGCATTAAAGATGGTTTCTGTATCTCTGTTTTCAACAGTGACCAAAACCCGAGCTTGGGCATCAATTCCATCTGTCACAGCGTCAATAGTGTAAGACACCAAGCGGACGGATTGGTTAAAGAACTTGTCGATAGCGTTAAAGATTGCTTCAACGGAACCTTGCCCTGTCGCATTAAATTCGACCTTCTCACCATCCATATTAGCTAGGCTAACGAGCGCTTCGATGTCATTATCCGCATGGGTTTGAAGTTGTAAATCATCAAAGTGGAAGCCTTCTGGATTTTCAACCATGATTCCAGCTACCAGAGCACGAATATCTGCATCTGTGATTTCTTGTTTCTTGTCTGCCAGTGCCTTAAACTTAGCAAAGAGTGGCTTGATGTCATCCTCTGTAAAGTCTAGGGCCAATTCTCTCAGTTTCTCGACAAAGGCATGGCGACCAGACAATTTTCCAAGCGGAAGACTGTTACTCTTGACACCGACCAATTCAGGGGTGATGATCTCATAGGTAAGAGGATTTTTAAGGACTCCATCTTGGTGAATACCAGATTCGTGAGAGAAGGCATTACCACCAACGACGGCCTTGTTTTTAGGAACTGGAATACCTGAGAAGCGAGAAACCATTTCTGACGTATTGATTGTCTCATTTAGGACAATACTGGTTTCTGCTTGGTAGTAATCTTGGCGAATATTGAGAGCAACTGCTATTTCTTCCAAAGCAGCATTGCCAGCTCGCTCACCAATACCGTTGATAGTTCCTTCGACACGCCCTGCACCATTCTTAACAGCAGCAAGGCTATTAGCGACTGCCATCCCAAGATCATCATGACAGTGAGGCGAATAGATAATCTGGCGATCCGTCTTAACATTCTCAATCAAATATTTGAAGATAGCTCCGTATTCCTCTGGCGTTGTAAATCCTACCGTATCAGGAATATTGACATAAGTAGCACCTGCATCAACCGCTGTTTGAACAACTTGCAGGAGGAAATCCAAATCTGTTCTGGTCGCATCTTCTGGCGAGAATTCGACCACTTCAAACTTAGAACGAGCATAAGAAACATGCTCCTTAATAGCTTCCAAAATCTCTTCCTTGCTCTTATTGAGCTTATACTTTCGGTGTATCGGACTAGTAGCAATAAAAACGTGAACTTGTGGATACTTGGCATCCTTGAGGGCTTCATAACAAGCATCAATATCAGACTTGACAGAGCGGGCCAAACCAGTCACTGCTGTTTTCTTCAAGACCTTGGCAATCTCCTGCACTGCTGTGAATGAATCAGGACTCGCCGCCGGAAAACCGGCTTCAACGGCTGAAATACCCCATTTCTCCAGCTGTCTTGCAATGGCAATTTTTTCCTTGATTGAAAAATTAACGCCCGGTGTCTGCTCTCCATCCCGAAGGCTGGTATCTAGAAATTCAACTGTTCGCATAAGATTTCCCCTTTTCCAAATGTGATTTTAAAAAAACATCTCGCTCAGAAACCCAAGCGAGATGTTGATTTACTCCCGCTTGGTAAGCCAAACAGGACTAATGCTTTTTGCACTAGCCCGAGTACCTCAACAACAAAGCAAATTGATTAAACTTAGCTGTTTTCATGTTTGACTTTCTCCTTCGTTTGATATCTTGTTTAGTATTTTAGCATAGGCAAAAGCACTTGTCAAGAAAAAATCCAATATTTTCTGAAAATTTCTTCAGTAGAGAATATTTAGCTAATTGAAAGTTATTGAAAATCCTTGAAATATTTCATTTTTTAGAAGTTAAATTCCAGCTTCTTTCTATCAATTCCAGTACTCCTTCATCTGATAAAGTATCATCAAGCGCCACACTAATCCAGTAGCGTTTGTTCATATGAAAAGCTGGATAAATGCCCTTTTGTGAAAGCAAGTCCGCTACTTGGTCGTGTTTGAGATTGACTGCTTCCACTTGTCCTTCTCTGCCCTTTTCCAGCTTATCCCAAGAGATTTTCATCAAAACAGCATACCATTTTTTATTGCCTTCATGTCTTAACACTGCCGTATCAGGTGATTTTTTCCACAGATACTCCAACTGATTTCCGTACTTTTCCTGAACTTGAGTCATGATACGCTTAGTCTGAGGACAGATAAAATCCTGCACATCAAAACAAGCCTTCCGAATCTGGTAGAGAATCTCCAAACAAGCCTCACGTACACTTGCAACAAAACTTCCCCTCATGCTTTCCATATGAACTTGAGGATAGAGATCACCAGTCTCCTGGTCAAAGACTTGAAAACTCACATTATCAGTAGTGATGGACACAGTCATGACAAAATCACCCTGCAAAATCTGGCGACTATAAGTCCAGACTCCCCTATTTTCTACAAAACCAAAAGCTTTAGCCTTTTCGTGATTAAACTGATAGGATTTAAAAATTTCAAACATAAGTTAAAACTGCTACCCAAAGCTAGCAGTTCCTTTCTATTTTTTAAAAGACAACCTTAGTTCCGTGCAATTGTGTCACGCCTAGCTGGTCAATAAAGGTTTGACGGTTGTCAAGGTCAATCCCCCCACCTGGTAGAATTTCAATTTTACCTTTAGCGTGCTCCAAAATTCTGTGATAGTGAGCAAAACGTTTGTCTAGTGAATCGCCAGACACACCAGCGCGAGTTAGGATACGAGTGACACCAGCTTGACTAAGCCAGTCAATAGCTTCTAACTGGTCTTCTTCGCTCAATTCATCAAAGGCCATGTGAAAGACAATTTCCAATCCTTTGGATACAGCAATTAACTTTTCAATATTAGGCTTATCCAACTTCTTATCAGCAGTTAAAGCTCCAAATACAACCCCTTGACTTCCAGCCTGAGCAGTCAACCGAATGTCTTCTAGCATAATAGCAATTTCTAGGTCATTGTAGACAAAGTCGCCACCACGTGGACGAATCATGGTCATGATGGTTGTATTGTAGTTAGCTGCCAGTTCAACTGCTGCCTTAGTCACTCCATAGCTGGGTGTTGTCCCACCAACTGCAAGATTATCACAGAGTTCGATTCGACGAGCTCCAGCCTCCATCGCTTTTTCAAGCAAGGTCACATTTTCAGCACAAAATTCGTAAATCATTTGATTCTCCTTGAAGATTACTTTAAATTTATTATATCATATTGTTGTAAATATGCTTTCGTTTATATCAAGGAAAATAGTTACTATTTTTTATTCTTTGTCCGGAATGACCTTGAAGAGATAGTAGGTGATAAAGATGGTCAAGGTTCCCAGACCGATTTTGACTGGTAAAAGAGGTGCAAAATAAATGGAAATTCCCATCAAGATGTAGATGGATACGATGATTTTTTTCTTACGTTCACGCGCAATGGACTTGGTTTCCCGAAAATCAGCTACATATGCTTGATAGAGCTTGGTATGATAAAGCCAATCTTCGAAGCGCTTGGAACTTCTGGAGAAACAAGTAATAGACAACAAAAGGAAAGGCGTTGTAGGTAGCAAAGGCAAAACAACCCCAATAATAGCCAAGGCCAGCGATAAAAAACCAATAATAAGATAAATAATACGCATAACTACTCCTAGTTAATACTCTTCGAAAATCTCTTCAAACCGCATCAACGTCGCCTTGACGTAGGTATGGTTCCTGACTTCGTCAGTCTTATCTGCAACCTCAAAGCAGTGCTTTGAGCAACCTGCGGTTAGTTTCCTAGTTTGCTCTTTGATTTTCATTGAGTATAAAATAATCCTCTTCTAGTTTCGCATAAAATGATGAATTTTGTCAAGTTCCAACCAAAAAGAGCCTGAAATTCACTTTCAGGACTCTCTTCTTATTTAATCTTTTCTTCTTCGTAATCACCATTGCTGCAAACAACCTGCTTGCCACCACCACGGACTTTTTTCTCCATGAGGAAGTTGCCACATTTTGGACAGTCACGACCAACAGGCTTGTCCCAAGAAGTAAATTCACAGTCTGGATAGCGATTGCAACCATAGAAAAGGCGATTGCGTTTGGTTTTACGCTCAATAATTTGTCCCTGATGACAACTTGGACACTCAACACCAATCTCTTTCACGATTGCTTGGGTATGACGGCAATCTGGAAAATTGCTACAAGCGTAGAACTTACCAAAACGACCAAGTTTAATGACCATTGGACTACCACACACTTCACAGTCAAATCCAGCTGGTTCATCCTTGATCTGGATTTTCTCCATTTCTTCTTCAGCCTTGGAGACCTCTTTAGAGAATGGTTTGTAAAAGGCATCAATGACCCGTCGCCACTGCTCTTTTCCAACTTCGACATCATCCAGTTTACCTTCCATTTCAGCTGTGAAGGTCACGTTTACGATATCTGGGAAATATTCAACGATGAGCTTATTGACAATTTCTCCCAACTCTGTCGGTTCAAAACGTTTGGCTGCCAGGCGAACATAATAACGTTTCTGAATGGTTTCAATGGTTGGCGCGTAGGTTGATGGACGTCCAACCCCATTTTCCTCTAAGGTTTTAATCAGTGTTGCTTCAGAATAACGGGCAGGCGGTTGGGTGAAATGTTGCTCTGGTTTGCTATTGACCTGTTTGACCACATCTCCAACAGCCATATCTGGTAGCATTTTATTCTTGTCAGAATCATTATAAATGGCAAGATAACCATCAAACTTAACCTGACTACCATTGGCAGCAAATTGAACTCCATTTTGAGACAATTTAACAGCCATGGTATCAAAAACGGCCGCTGTCATCTGGCTAGCCACAAAACGATTCCAGATAAGGGTATATAGCTTGAGCTGATCCTTGTCCAGATACTTAGCGATGCTTTCTGGTGTATTAAAGACACTCGACGGACGAATAGCCTCATGGGCATCCTGAGCACCTGATGCGTTTTTGACCTTGCTACCGTGCTTAGAATACTTGCTATCAAAACGATCCGTAATGAAGCTTGCCGCCTCATTTTGCGCTACAGGACTGATACGAGTCGAATCGGTACGCATATAGGTAATCAAACCTTGAACACCAGAACCGATATTAATTCCTTCATAGAGCTGTTGGGCAACCATCATGGTTTTTCGAGTACGGAAATTGATTTTATTGGCAGCATCCATCTGCATAGATGAAGTGGTATAGGGTAAAGGAGCATTGCGCTTACGCTCTTTCTTATCCACCTGATCTACTGAAAAGTCTTTACTCGTCAGACGAGACAAGACTTCCTTGACTTCGTTATTGCTGGTCAGTTTCATCTTTTTACCATCTACTCCATAGAAGGAAGCATGAAATTGTTTGGTTCCCTTTTTAAAGACAGCATCAACTGTCCAGTATTCTTCTGGCTGGAAGGCATTGATTTCATTTTCACGGTCAATGATGAGTTTAAGGGCAATGGACTGAACGCGACCTGCTGACAAGCCCTTCTTGACCTTCTTCCACAAAATAGGCGAAATCGAATACCCGACCAAGCGATCCAAGATCCGACGAGCTTGTTGGGCATCGACCAAGTCCATATCGATCTTACGAGGTTCTTTAAAAGCATTTTTGACTGCATCCTTGGTGATTTCATTGAAGACCACACGGTTGGCATCATTTTCATCCAAGTTGAGAATATGGGCCAAATGCCAAGAAATCGCTTCTCCTTCACGGTCCGGGTCACTCGCCAGAAAAACTTTATTAGCTTTTTTAGCTTCTTTTTTCAAGTCATTGATAAGAGGGCCTTTTCCTCGGATATTGATATATTGCGGTTCATAATTATTTTCAATATCGACGGACATACTGGATTTCTTCAAATCACGGATATGCCCGACACTGGCTAAAACCTTGTAGTTTCTGCCGAGATATTTTTCAATCGTCTTGGCCTTAGCAGGCGACTCCACGATGACTAGATTTTTTTTAACTGTTGATTTTTTCTTTTTTGTTGCCGTAGCCACAGTATCACACCTTTTCAAAGTAATAAACTTTATAAAGTGTAAACCATTTTTTGAACCCTGTCAAGACTTAGCTACTATAGATAGAAGAAAAGTTTTATGCTTAAGACCGCATCTTCCTTTGATATACATAGAAGACTCACGAGAAAAACCAGCTATTCTCAAGAAATTATTGTTCCTCAGACTCTGTATCAAATTTATTGGCTTTTTCCTTTTCTTTTGCTTCCTTATCCTTGATATACTGGAAGAAATACTCCACCAGTTCTTCTTTACTAAGTTGTTCTGAATCAGACAATTGGGAAACTTGAACAGAAACATCACTTAAACCATAGTCACCTCTCTTACTTGAAATCATATCGAGTTCTTCTTCTGTCAAATAATTTCCTGAAATGGTTAGCTTTAGGGTATGAGTCTTTTTAGAATAGATTTTTTTCAAAATATTATGCCCCTGAAATTGCTCTGATATAAATTTCTTAAGGGACTCTTTTTTCAACGTTTCTCTCACTAAAGTCGTTGCAGAGATAAAACTCGGAATCATCAGCAAAACAGCAACTAGAAGCAAAATCCTGCGCATTTTAGAGTCTTCTTCATTATCTTTAAAATAATGTTTCTTAACCATCATCAACCTAACACCTATATAAGTCGCAATGACAATAAAGCTACAATTGATGAGGAATAGGTAAGAGGAGCCTATGATAAATTTTAGATTAGCAGAAGCAATAGCATAACCTACTGTACAAAGAGGAGGCATCAAGGCAGTTGCAATTGCTACACCAGGGACGATATTATTGGTCTCTTTTTTCCTAGCACCAATAATACCTGCTATCCCTCCTACAAAAGCAATGAGAACATCCCAAATAGTCGGAGAGGTTCTAGCAACAATCTCCGAACTAGCATACGAAATGGGAGAAAGATAAAAATAAAGTGTTGAAGCTATTAGACTGGCAAGAATTTGAATAGCTAATATTTTAAAAGATTTTCTTAACAATTTAAAATCAAATATAGCTAGAGAGAGCCCCACTCCCAGAATAGGTGTCATCAAAGGAGAGATTAACATAGCTCCAATAATCACGGGAGTCGAATCCATATTTAATCCGATAGAGGCGATAAGCATGGCACATAGTAAAATCGCTAAATCACTTCTGGAAAGTTCTAATTCTTCATATATTTTATTTCTAAATTCTATCAACGAATACAGTTTATTATTTGTCACAAATATCTTCCTTTCCCAGCTAACTAGTCGCTAATACTCTTCGAAAATCTCTTCAAGCCACGTCAGCTTCACCTTGCCGTAGATATATGTAACTGACTTCGTCAGTCTTATCTACAACCTCAAAGCAGTGCTTTGAGCAACCTGCGGCTAGCTTCCTAGTTTGCTCTTTGATTTTCATTGAGTATAAAATCCTAACAAACTCAATACTTTAGTAGTCTGATATGCCAATCTCATGAGGTCTTTTTATCATTTTCCATCATATCCTGACGCAAATGTCTACTGATGTCTCTCATCAGTTTCATTTCTAATAAATGAAAATCAAACTCGGAAGCTCACCGTAGCTTGCTCAAAACACAGCAAGGCAAAGCTGAACTGACGTAAAAATATTTTCGAAGAGTGTCATCATCAATTTCAGACCATTTTTTATAATAACCATTTTATTTTTATCTGTCAAGGTCTTTGAATTCTTTCTTAACAAACCGCTTACAACCTCTACTTTTGAAGGCTCTATTTTTCCCTACTGGCAATACTTGAGACGATACAGCTCCCTGATAATAAGCTGACCAAGATTAGTCACAAGCAACTCTCCTTTCTCAATTACACTAAATTGCTTTCCTTCCTCTGGGAAAAGTCCTCCACTCTACTTATTCACTTAGAAAAAACGCATAATATCAAGTGCTGAAAAAACTGATAGGATGCATTTTATTGTGGGGATATTTACTTCATTTTATCTTGAAATTGATTTTTTCTCAGAATTCTAGCTTAGGTCATTTTTAAAATTCAAATTCCGCAAGCACATCCTGCCCGCTGGTGACTAATTTTGCTCCTTCTTGAATCAAATGGTGGCAACCGTCTGATAGTCCATCTAAAATGCTACCAGGTATAGCAAAGACATCGCGTCCTTCTTCCATTGCTCGCTCACAGGTAATGAGACTACCTGAGCGCATCTTGGCCTCTGCTACAATCACGCCACGGCAAAGTCCAGCAATGATGCGATTACGGGCAGGAAAATGAAATTTCAGAGGTTGTTCACCAGGTCCATATTCACTGAGAACCAGATGATCATTTCCAATGTAGTCTTGCAAACGTTTATTGGCTTTAGGATAAAATACATCCAGACCTGTTCCAATCACTGCAATGGTTTTTCCGCCATTCTGAAGAACTGCCATATGAGCTGCTGTGTCAATGCCCTTGGCCAGACCACTGACGATAACCAGTTCATTTTCCAAGCCTTGAATGACTTTTTCAACTGATTTAGCTCCCTGTTTGCTACAAGCACGACTGCCCACGACCGCTACCTTCGGGAATTTCAGGAGGTCAAGATTTCCCTTGTAAAATAAAAGCACGGGCGCATCGTATATTTCACTCAAATCCCAAGGATAACAGTCATCTAAAATAGAGAAAGATGGAAATTTTTGAAACTCTTTCTCCAAATGCGCATCGTCTATCTGAAAATAACGCTCCATAAAAACAGCTGGATTTCGGCAACCTGATATATCTGCAATATCACCTAACAACAGTTCTTGATCGACATTTTCACCATATTCTAGGACATTCAAAATCTGTTGATTGGTCAAACCTGATTTTTTTAACTTATAGATTTCATAGTTTGTGATTTTCATAAATAACTCCATTTCTTTTTCTACTCATCTATCTATTCGTAAAAAAATCAAAAAACATCCGACTATTTTAGTCAGATGTTGGAATCTTTAATTTTCGTTTTTAAGAATTTCTTCTAATTTATGATAGTCTTGGACACTATCGATCTCATAGATGCTATTGCCTTCTAATTCTTCAACATAGACATCTAGCTCTTTGATGTTATCCTTAACCATATTGTCCCAGTAGAGATCAACAAATTCGCCACTTGCATAGGCCTTATCGATAAAGCTGACAATCTTTTCTGCAGTTGGAGCATCCCAGAAGGATACACCACTAAGGATACGACCTGCCTTGCTATCAACAATAATGTCTTGAACCTTGTAGTCATCTCCATAGACCAAGAACCATTCGTTGGTACAATCTTCACGATAAACACTAAAATAAGTCGAACGTGTCAAATCATTACGGAACATATTTTTAAAGAGATAATTGTCAGCATCAATAACATAGCTGTTAGCCAATTCTTCTTTTACAAGATAGAGAGAGTAAAAGTTATTGTAGTCAGCGTATTTATCATTGAAAACGAGACGAACACCATATTTTTCTTTCAAGTAATCGAATTGTTCTTTAAGGTAACCAACGATGATGATGATATCATGGATCCCTTTTTCTTTTAGAAACTCAATTTGGTATTCAATCAAAGGTTTTTGATTAACCTGAACCAAGGCTTTAGGGGTATTTTCAGTCATAGGACGCAAGCGAGTTCCCAATCCCGCTGCTAAGATAATGGCTTTCACACGAATCTCCTTTATTCTTTAATAATAATATAAACTCCAGCAATGACGACAAGTGACGTCATAATGGTCAGCATATCTAGTGGTGCACCTAAGAAAACAACTGCAAATAAGACAGTCCAAACAACATAGCTCACATTCAAGCCTGTAGCCTTGGCTGGTTTCAAGCGATTGATAGCGATATAATAAGCCAAGTAGGAAATCATATCAAAGGCTGCAAAAACAATCATGAGACCTAGCAATTGTCCATTGGCTACTGCAGTAAATGACTGATGAGAGAAGAGCACAATCACAAGATAGGACAAGAATGAAGTTACTTGACGGATTAAGAGGGCTTCGATTTCACTCAATTCACTTTCCATGGCAAAAGAGCTAAGAACACTCTCACTTCCCCATGCAATAGCACAAACTAAAGCACAAAGAATCCCAATGTAGAAAGAATTAACCTGTTCAACCTTATAAGTTTGAGCAATAATCCCTCCAATAATCAAGACAATCCCAAACACAGTATTTTTCGAAATCTTGTGCTTCAAAAAGAAGAAAGCCAATAAAACTGAAATCGCAGGGTAAATAGCCGATACAGATGAAGCTAAGGAACTTCCGATATACTTAACTGCGTAAAGATTGGCCTGCATACCGATAGGGCCTGCTAGCAAGGCTCCGATGATCACACTGACATTGCGAATATTTAAGAAAATTGAAAGGCGAACTTTCCCTTCTTTTACCAAAAGAAAAGCTAGTAAGATAAAGATGCTCAAAAAATCATGAGCTGCAGCCACAACAAAGGGCGACAAATCTGTAAAAATTGAAAAGATGTAAGCACTAATTGTTAGACCTAAACCCCAGAAAATACCTGAGAGTAGACCAAAAGGAACTCCGTTTTTACTTTTCATCTGAACCTCCATAAGAAGTCAAACCTTTAACAGCTCTTTGATAACGATTCACACCATAGTCACCAAAATCTGCACCTTGCTCTTCCTTATAGACAGTCCATAGACTCCAAATAGTGTCTTGTAAAATTTTATAAATGGCAATCTTTTCACGAGAAACCGGTGTTTGGTCACTCTCATAGTGAGACAAGAAGGCTTCTTCCTCCTGGGTAGTGAATTCAGACTCTAAAAAGAGGGCAGCCAGATCCCACATTGGATTATTCATTGATGAATATTCCCAGTCAATCAGATAAAGTCGTCCTTGTGGTGATTCGATAAAGTTTTCAGGCACCAAATCGATATGACAAGATTTTCTGTCAACACCTAAGTCAGCCAGTCTTTTCTCTAAAGAAAAGACTTCTTCTCGAACAGCTTCATAGTTGGCATAAGGGATTTTCTCTTCAATCAAGGATTCGTATTTTTTGATTTCCTCAAAAGGAGCAAATTCTCCTCTTAATTCCTTACCAGAAGCATGAATGGTTTGTAATATTGGAGCAATTTTATCAAATTTGGTCTTGATTGACCTTGAATCAAGTGTAATCGCAGATTCGATATACTCATTTACTTTGATACCAGCTTCAATATCAAAAAGATAATTTTTTACATCTAAGTCTAAATCCTTTAGTAGTTCAAGATTGTACTTTTCATCTTGTCGATTGATAAGCTTTTCTGTCCCTTTACCAAAGAATTTAACAATGTATTGCTTATTTGTTGTTTTGACCAAATAGTTTTGATTGGTCATTCCCCCCAGTTGTTCAACACTGAGGACTTCCTCTTCTTGACTAAGTAGGGAAGAAATTTTCTCTTTAATGATTTTCTCCACAATTAACCTCCAGCACTTATACTTCCCACTTAAACACGGTTTTAAAGGCTGTGTTTAAGTCGGTCGCAAAGACACGGTGAATATCTTTAATTTCTCTTACAGGTTCTTCTAGATAAAGGATATTTTTAAGACGATTGGCAAATTTCTTAACTTCCATCATTTGGATTGCATTTTCAAAATCGATGCGACCAGAACGAGAGGACCCAACCAAGAGCAAGCCCTTTTCTAAGGCATCGCGAGTATTGAGATTGACTTTATATTCGCTAACTCCCATCATGAGAATCGTTCCTTGAGGACGAATGTAGCGAATCAGGTCATTTATAGCCGGTCCAGTACCATTACCACCACAACACTCAAAAGCATGGTCAAAGGCCAAATCTTCAGGAATATTATCCGTAATATAGCATTCTTTGGCAAAAGAGAAAAGTTCCAACTTTTCCCAATGACGACCAATAACCACAATCTCTGCTTCTGGCAAAGTATAGTTGATAATATTGGCAACCACAAATGCTAAACTTCCATCTCCGATAACGGCGATTCGGTCCCGCTTGCTATGAGCAAGGGTCAATAGACGATTCATGGCATGCATGCCAACACTGACAAACTCTGTAATGGCTGCAACCGTATCTTCGATAGCATCATAAGCCACCACACGATCTTTAGGGAGAGAAACAAACTCTCTCATAAAGCCATCAAAACCACTAGACAAGAAATGGGTCCCTGTCATGTAGTTCTCATAGAATTCTTCATCGCTCTGCATAGAAGGCTGATTGGGAATCATGACAACTTTTTGCCCAACCTCATAGGTTCCCGTCGGGTCAGAAATGATGGTTCCACATGACTCGTGAATCATTGCCATTGGAAGCTTTTTATTCAAAATCTTGGGGTCACGTTTTCCCTGGTAGTAACGCTGATCCGCATGACAGACAGCCATATAGTTAGGGCGGATGAGGATATGATTCTCTTGGTCAATAGCCTCTTCCTGATATTTGACATTGATAAACTTAGGCTTAGTTAGTTGATAAATTTGATTAATCATTTTACTAGTCTTTCTCAATCATACTTTTTGCAATCTTCAAATCTGTTACTGTTGTGATTTTTAGGTTTGAGTATTCGCCCTTAGCCAAGGCCACATCTTTTCCTTTGATCACAAAGATTTTACATGCATCTGTCAAGATTTCCTTCTCTTCAGCAGAGAGAGAACCGTAAAGGTCCATGAAGTCCTTGCAACGGAATGTTTGAGGTGTTTGTCCTTGATAAAGGTGAGCACGATTTGGAATATCTGTAATGAATTGACCATTGGTACTTTCAACGATAGTATCAACCGCTTCTACCACTGTGTCCACTGCGTCATGATTTTGGGCAAGTTGGATATTGTCCTGAATCATGCGAAGTGTAATAAATGGACGAACAGAATCGTGGGTAACAACAATGTCCTCTGGAGTAAGCGGACGATAAGCATCAATAGCTTCAATGATTTTCTCAATACTCGTATTACGGTCAGCACCACCCTTTGTAATGATGATACGATCCTTATGAAGAGGAAGATATTTATCTACAAGATCTTCTGCATGAGAAACCCAGTCTCCATGAACCCCAACTACAATTTTTTCAATACTTGGTTCCAAGACAAATTTTTCAATTGTATGAATCAAAATAGGTCGATCACCTAGCTCTAAAAATTGTTTTGGCAAGTTACTGATTCCCATGCGTGTGCCAGTTCCACCAGCAAGAATTCCTGCATAAATCATCTATTTTCTCCTTTGTCTTACTAAAAAAACTTATTCTCTCTATTATACCACAATCTAGTCCTATCATGAAAGAAATACCGGCCCTCCCGTTCTAGAATAGAAGGATTAAGGAGTTCTATTATTCAAAGAAACTAGTCCATTTCTAGTAATGACCAGGAATTCTGTAGTCATTGCTAATAAATGGCTGTGAAATTTTAGAGTTCTTCAGAATAATATAGTTTTCTTAAAGAAAACTTAAAAGTAAGCTTTGAAACTTCAAAGTGATTACTTGACTTATACTCAATGAAAGTCATAACCACCCGTGAAAACGGGTGGCTTGTACACCGGCTATAAGCCGTTTCTCTCCAGCGGCGTCTAAAGACGCTCGCTGAACTTCGTTCAGGTCGTGCTATATTACTTGACTAA